>NZ_JBHVER010000347.1:0-4874 GCF_042802195.1 Kitasatospora sp. NPDC057500
CCCCTCGTGAGAGCGAGGGGCCTTCCGGCGTTTCCGGCGTTTCCGGCGTTCTCGGGTTCCGGCCTGGCCGGAGCGGCCGAACGGGCCGCCCGCCGAGGCGGACGGCCCGTGCACCACCGGCCCGGGCCGGTCAGCGGCCGCGCAGCTCGCGGTAGCGGGCGACCAGCGCCGCGGTGGAGCTGTCCAGCGCCTCCGCGCCCTCGCCGGTCACCAGCACCGGCTCGATCCGCTTGGCGAGCACCTTGCCCAGCTCGACGCCCCACTGGTCGAAGGAGTCGATGTTCCAGATCGCGCCCTGGACGAACACCTTGTGCTCGTAGAGGGCGACCAGCTGGCCGAGCACCGAGGGGGTCAGCCCGGTGGCCAGCACGGTGGTGGTCGGGTGGTTGCCCCGGAAGGTCTTGTGCGGGACCAGTTCGGCCGGCACGCCCTCGGCGGCGACCTCCTCCGGCGTCCTGCCGAAGGCCAGCGCCTGGGTCTGGGCGAAGAAGTTGGCGAGCAGCAGGTCGTGCTGGGCGACCAGGCCGGGCAGCAGGTCGGCGACCGGCTCGGCGAAGCCGATGAAGTCCGCCGGGATCACCTTGGTGCCCTGGTGCAGCAGCTGGTAGTAGGCGTGCTGGCCGTTGGTGCCGGGGGTGCCCCAGACCACCGGGCCGGTCTGCCAGCCCACCGGGCGGCCGTCGCGGTCCACCGACTTGCCGTTGGACTCCATGTCCAGCTGCTGGAGGTAGGCGGTGAACTTCGACAGGTAGTGCGAGTACGGGAGCACGGCGTGCGCCTGGGCGTCGAAGAACGCGCCGTACCAGACCCCGAGCAGGCCCAGCAGCAGCGGGACGTTCTCCTCCGGCGGGGCGGTGCGGAAGTGCTCGTCGACCAGGTGGAAGCCGTCCAGCATCTCGCGGAAGGCGTCCGGGCCGATGGCGATCATCAGCGAGAGGCCGATCGCCGAGTCGTAGGAGTAGCGGCCGCCGACCCAGTCCCAGAACTCGAACATGTTGGCGGTGTCGATGCCGAAGTCGGCGACGCCCTCGGCGTTGGTGGAGAGCGCGACGAAGTGCTTGGCGACCGCGTCGGTGTCCGCGCCCAGCTCGGTGAGCAGCCAGTTCCGGGCGGAGACCGCGTTGGTGATGGTCTCGATGGTGGTGAAGGTCTTGGAGGCGACGACGAAGAGCGTCTCGGCGGCGTCCAGGTCGCGGACCGCCTCGTGCAGGTCGGCGCCGTCCACGTTGGAGACGAAGCGGACGTCGAGGTCCCGCCGGGTGTAGGAGCGCAGCACCTCGTAGGCCATCGCGGGGCCGAGGTCGGAGCCGCCGATGCCGATGTTGACGACGGTGCGGATCCGCTTGCCGGTGTGGCCGCGCCACTCGCCGCTGCGGACCTGCCCGGCGAGGGCGGCCATCCTGTCGAGCACGGCGTGCACGGCGGGCACGACGTTCTCGCCGTCGACCTCGACGACGGCGCCGCGCGGGGCGCGCAGCGCGGTGTGCAGGACGGCCCGGTGCTCGGTGGTGTTGATCTTCTCGCCGCGGAACATGGCGTCCCGCAGGTCGGCCACACCGGTGGCCGCGGCCAGCTCGCGCAGCAGCGCCAGGGTCTCGTCGGTGACCAGCTGCTTGGCGTAGTCGACGTGCAGGTCGCCGACCTGGAGGGTGTAGCGGCGGCCGCGCTCCGGGTCGGCGGCGAACAGCTCTCGCAGGTGCGTGTCGCCGAACTCCTCCCGGTGCTTGGCGAGGGCGGCCCACTGCGGGGTGCGGTCCAGCGGGGTACGGGCGTCGGCGCGGGTCTCCGACATCGGTGGCTCCTCGATTCATCTGGGTGCAGATACCGGCAGGGCCAGGCGGGAGGGTTTCGCGAGGTCGTGCGGGTTCTGGGGGTGCGCCGACTCCGTTGACGGCCTTGCCCGGGGCCAGCCTATGCAACGCCGGGAGCCCGGGCGCACATTCCGCATCCCGACGACCCGTCGGGCCCCGCCGTCCGGACGCCCGGCCGGCTCCCGCCGGGCGTCACCGCCGTTCGGAGCGCAGGTCGAGGCCGCGCAGCACCTGGTCGACGAGCTCCGGGTCGGCGCCGGGCTCGGCCCGGGCGGCCACCATCTCGCGCCGGGAGGCGGCGATCATCTCCTGCTCGACGCTGTGCGCCGCGCGCCACTGGGCGAGGCGCTGCTTCGCGTCGGCGGCCTCCTCCTCGGCGTAGTTCTCCGGGCAGAGCCGGGCCAGCCGGTCGTGCTGACGGTCCCGCAGGCGGTCGGCGACCTCGGCGGGCAGCCGGTCGGCCTCCTCCAGTTCGCCGAGCCGCCGCAGACCGGCCTTGGCGGCCCGCCACCAGAGCTGGCGGACCTGCTGCTCGTGCCGGTCGTGGCCGAGGTCGAGCTCGAAGCGCTTGGCCAGCCAGGGCAGGGTGAGGCCCTGGACCAGCAGGGTGAAGAGCACCACGCTGAAGGCGATGAAGACCAGCCGGCCGCGCTCCGGGAAGCCCTCTCCGGAGTCCAGGGTGAGCGGGATGGCGAGGGCCAGCGCGACGGTGGCGACCCCGCGCATCCCGGACCACCAGAGCAGCACGCTCTCCTGCCAGCTGATCGGGGTGTCCTCCTCGGAGCCGGAGCGCAGCTTCTGGGAGAGCCAGCCGGCCGGGAGCAGCCAGAGCAGCCGGACCACCACGACCACGGCGATCACCACGGCGGCGTCGCCGAGCATGCCGGTCCAGCCGGAGCCGGCCTCCTTGAGGACGGTCGCCAGTTCGAGGCCGATGAGGCCGAAGGCGACGCCGGTGATCAGGATCTCGACGATCTCCCAGAAGGCGTTGCCGACCAGCCGGTAGGCGACGGCGTCCGCGTCGGCGGCCCGCTCGGCGAGGTAGAGGCCGCAGACCACGACGGCGAGCACGCCGGAGCCGTGGACCTCCTCGGCGATGCTGTAGGCGGCGAAGGGCACCAGCAGGTTGAGCGCGACCTGCTGGGTGGGGTCCTCCAGGAGGGCGGCGAGCTTGGTGTTGGCCCAGCCGAGGACGACGCCGATGACGACCGCGAGGACCGCCGAGAGGACGAAGCGCAGCACCGCGCCGCCGCCGGAGAAGTCGCCGCCGACCACGGCCTCGATGGCCAGCGAGTAGACGACGATCGCGGTGACGTCGTTGAACAGGCCCTCGCTCTCCAGGATGGAGACCAGTCGGCGGGGCAGGCCGACGCTGCCGGCCACCGCGACGGCGGCGACCGGGTCGGGCGGGGAGACCAGGGCCCCGAGTGCGATGGCGGCGGCGATCGGCAGTCCGGGCAGCAGCCAGTGCACGGTGCCGGCCACGGCGGCGGTGGTGACCACGACCAGGGCGACGGCGAGCAGCAGGATGGAGCGGATGTTGGCCTTGAAGTAGCGCACCGAGGAGCGCCGGGCGACGGCGAAGATCAGCGGTGGCAGGACCAGCGGCAGGATCAGCTCGGGCTCGATGGAGATGTCGGGGATCTGCGGGATCAGCGCCATGGCGAGGCCCAGCAGGGTCATCAGCACGGGTTGGGGCACGCCGGTCCGGCGGGCCAGCGGCATGGTCACCACGGAGGCGAGCAGCACCAGGAAGAGCAGGGGCAGCTGGCCCACGGGGACGTCCTCTCGGTGGCGGGCGGGGCGCACGGGTGTGCGGGTCCGGACATGGCCCGGGCCGCCGTCGAGGATAAATCCGACAATGATCTCAACTGGTGCGACACGCCGGGGAGGGGTTGACCTCAAGTGGGCTTCACCCCGCAGGATCGGGGGACCCGAGACCCGCTCCACGGGACTCGGCCGGATCCGACAGGAGTGCCCGCGATGAAGGCAGTGACCGTTCCCCGGTTCGGCGGCCCCGAGGTGCTGCGGGTGGCCGCGGTGCCCGACCCCGTGCCCGGCCCCGGCGAGGTGCGGGTCCGGGTCTACGCCGCCGGGGTGCAGCCGGTGGACCTCGCGATCCGGGAGGGCGACGCCCCGGCCGGCATCGAGCTGATCCCCGGGCTGACCCCCGGCAACGAGTTCGCCGGGGTGGTCGACCGGGTCGGGGCGGACGTCGAGGGCTGGGCGGTCGGGGACGAGGTGCTGGGCTTCCGGCTGCTCGGCTGCGCGGCCGAACTGGTCGTGGCCGACGCCGCCCGGTTGGTGCGCAAGCCGTCCGGGATGCCCTGGGAGCACGCCGGCGCGCTGTCCGCGTCCGGGCAGACCGCGCACATCGCGCTCGACGGGCTGAAGGTCGGCGAGGGCGACACCGTGCTGGTGCACGGCGCGGCCGGCGGGGTCGGCACGGTGGCCGTCCAGCTGGCCCGGACCCGGGGCGCCACGGTGATCGGCACCGCGAGCGGGCGCAACCACGACTACCTGCGGGAGCTGGGCGCGATCCCGGTCGCGTACGGCGAGGGCCTGGTCGAGCGGGTCAGGGCGGCGGCGCCGCAGGGTGTGGACGCGGCCTTCGACGCGGCCGGGCGCGGCGCCCTGGAGGCCTCCGTCGAACTGGTCGCCGACCGGGCCCGGATCGGCACCGTGGTCGACTACCCGGGGGCCCTGCGCCTGGGCGTGCTGGGGGTCCGGGGCGAGCGGACGGCGGCCCGGCTGGCCGAGCTGGTCGGCCTCTGGGAGTCCGGTGCGCTGCGGCTGGAGATCGCCGACACCTTCCCGCTGGAGCGGGTGGCCGAGGCGCACCGGCTGGTCGGCGCCGGGCACGTCCGGGGAAAGGTCGTCCTCACCCCCTGAGCGGCTCCGCGGGCGGGGCTCCGGGCCGATTGTGTGTTTCGGCCGCTGACCAGGTAATGTCTTCCTCGTCAGCAGGCGCCGCTAGCTCAGTTGGTTAGAGCAGCTGACTCTTAATCAGCGGGTCCGGGGTTCGAGTCCCTGGCGGCGCACAGACAGCCGGAAGGCCCCTCG
>NZ_JBHVER010000348.1:0-4853 GCF_042802195.1 Kitasatospora sp. NPDC057500
AACCACCCCCATCCACTGGCCCACCATCCTCAACACCCCCACCCACCACCTCGACCTCCCCACCTACCCCTTCCAACACCAGCACTACTGGCTGCGGGAGGCGGCCAGGACCGGTGACGCGTCCTCGATCGGGCTGCACTCCGCCGAGCACCCGATGCTCGGGGCGATGACCGTGCTCGCCGACACCGACGGCTACCTCTTCACCGGCCACCTCTCCCGGGAGACCCATCCGTGGCTGGCCGACCACGCCGTTCACGGCGCCGTCGTCCTACCCGGCACCGCGTTGACGGAGTTCGCCCTGCACGCCGCCCACCAGAGCGGGTGTGCGCAGGTGCGCGAGCTCACCCTGTCCGCACCGCTGATCGTGCCGGAGCACGGCGGGGTGGCGCTCCAGATCACGGTGGGCCCCTCCGACGAGGGCGGCAACCGCCCCCTGACCGTCTACGCCCGACCCGCCGACGCGGCCCCCGCCGACCCGTGGACCACCCACGCCGAAGGCGTCCTCGGCACCGGTGCCCAGGTGCCGCCCTCCGACCTGACCGTCTGGCCGCCCGAGGGCGCCGAGGCCGTGGCCATCACCACGCTCTACCAGGACCTGGCGGACATCGGCCTGACGTACGGCCCGCTGTTCCAGAGCCTCCGACGGGTCTGGCGGCGCGGGGAGGACACCTTCGCCGAGGTCGAACTGCCCGAACCCGATGACGAGAGCGCCGAGTTCGGCATCCATCCGGCCGTCCTCGACGCCGCCCTGCACGCGATGGTCCAGTCCGGATCCGTCGAGCGGGCCGTGGTGCCGTTCGCCTGGCGAGGCGTCACCCTGCACGCCGCGGGCGCGTCGGCGGTGCGGGTGCGGCTCCGGCGACTCGGACCGGAGAGCGTCGGCGTCAGCCTCGCGGACCGGACCGGCGCGGCGGTACTGGAGGCGGAGTCGCTGACCGTGCGCCCCATCTCGGGCGGCGCCGTCGCGGACGGCTCAGCCGGCTCGCTCTACCAGGTGGACTGGGCCGAGGTCTCCGCCCCGACCGGCACCGCCACTTCCTGGGCGGTCCTCGGCGACCGGGAGCTCGCCGAGGCGCTGGGCGTCCCGGTCCACCCCGACCTGGCCGCACTGGCGGAGGACGTCCCCGACGCGGTCCTGCTGCCCTGCGCGCCCCGGGTCGGCTCCGCCGCCGACCTGGCCGCCGTCGTCGGACAGCACTTGGAGGTGCTGCAGGAGTGGCTGGCCGCACCGCGGTTCGACGGGTCCCGCCTGGTGCTGCTCACCCGGGGGGCGATCGCGGTCCGGCACAGCAGTGAGGTCACCGCCCCGGCACAGGCCGCCCTCTGGGGCCTGGCCCGGACCGCGCAGACCGAACAGCCCGGCCGGATCGTGGTGGTGGACCTCGACGGAGCGGCCGACTCGCCCGCCGCCCTGCTCCGGGCCCTCGGCACCGATGAGCCTCAACTCGCGGTACGCGAGGGCCGGTTGTATGCGCCGCGGCTGACCCGCGCCGGCGCTTCCGCCGAACTGCTCACCCCGCCCGCCGACAGGGCGTGGACCCTGGAAGCGGTTCGGAAGGGCACCCTCGACGGGCTCGCCCTGGTGACCGCACCCGCCGCGACCCGGCCGCTGGAGCCCGGTCAGGTGCGGATCGCCGTGCGGGCCGCAGGCGTCAACTTCCGCGATGTGCTGATCTCGCTCGGGATGTACCCCGGCGACGCCCGCCCCGGGGGCGAGGGCGCCGGCGTGGTCCTGGAGGTGGGCCCCGGTGTGAGCCGGCCGGCTCCGGGCGACCGGGTGTTCGGCATGTTCCCCGGCGCCTTCGGACCGGTCGCGGTGGCCGACCACCGCACCCTGGCACCGATTCCGGACGGTTGGTCGTTCGCCCAGGCCGCCTCGGTGCCGGTGGTGTTCCTCACCGCCTACTACGCGCTGGTGGACCTGGCCGCGCTGCAGCCCGGCGAGTCGTTCCTGGTGCACGCCGCCGCCGGCGGCGTCGGCACGGCGGCCGTGCAGCTCGCCACCCACCTGGGGGCCGAGGTCTTCGGCACCGCGAGCCCGGCCAAGCACCCGGTGCTCCGCGCCATGGGCCTGGCCGACGACCACATCGCTTCCTCGCGCACCCTGGACTTCGAGACCGCCTTCCGCGCCGCCACCGGCGGCCGGGGCATCGACGTGGTGCTGAACGCTCTCACCGGCGAGTTCCTCGATGCCTCGCTGCGGCTGCTGTCCGCCGACGCGCGGTTCCTGGAGATGGGGAAGGCCGACCTGCGGGACCCGGCCGGCATCCCCGGTTACCAGGCCTTCGACCTGGTCGAGGCCGGTCCGGAGCGCATCGGGCAGATGCTGCGCGAACTCCTGGCGCTCTTCGAGCGCGGCGTGCTCACCCTGCCGGAGATCAGCACCTGGGACGTGCACCGCGCGCCGGAGGCGTTCCGGGCGCTGAGCCAGGCCCGACTGGTCGGCAAGGCGGTGCTGCTCGTCCCGCCCGCGCCCGACCCCGACCACACCGTACTGGTCACCGGCGGTACCGGCGCGCTGGGAGCTCTGGTGGCCAGGCACCTGGTGACCGAACACGGCTTCCGCGACCTGGTGCTGGCCAGTCGGGGCGGCCCGGCGGCACCCGGCGCCGAGCAGCTCGTGACCGAGCTGACCGCGGCAGGCGCGACCGTGCGGGTGGCCGCCTGCGACGTCGGTGAGCAGGAGGAGCTGTCCCGGCTGATCGACGGGATACCGAATCTGACCGGCGTGGTGCACGCCGCCGGGGTGCTCGCGGACGGCGTCCTCGAAGCCCAGAGCCCGGCCTCGCTGGCGGAGGTGATGCGTCCCAAGGCGGATGCCGCCTGGCACCTCCACCGGCTCACCCGGGACCGGGACCTGGCCTTCTTCACCGTCTTCTCCTCGGCCTCCGGCGTGCTGGGGTCGGCCGGCCAGGCCAACTACGCGGCCGCGAACACGTTCCTCGACGCGCTGGCCGAGTACCGGCACGCGGCCGGGCTGCCCGCCACCTCGCTGGCCTGGGGGCTCTGGGAACAGTCGGCAGGCATGGGCGAGAGCCTGAACCAGCAGGACCTGCGCCGGATCAGCAGCGGTGGTGTGCTGCCACTGCGCCCGGCCGACGGGCTGGGCCTGCTGGACGCGGCCCTGGCCGAGCGGCGTCCCGCCCTGGTGCCGATGCGGCTGGACCTCGCGGCACTGCGCGCCCGGTACGCCGAGGAACCGGCGCCGGCGGTGCTGCGGGCGATGGTGCGCGGTCGCCGGAGCGCCGCCGGACCGCAGCGCTCGGAGACCGTCGAGGAGCGCTACGCCGGGCTCCGGGTGCTTCCGCCGGCGGATCAGTGGCCGGCCGCGCTCGATCTCCTGCTCACCGATGTCGCCGCGGTGCTCGGCCACTCCTCCCCCGGAGAGCTCGTTCCGGACCGCTCCTTCAAGGAGATGGGATTCGACTCGCTGACCGGGGTGGAGCTCCGCAACCGGCTGCGCGTCGCCACCGGCCTCCCGCTGCCGTCGACCCTGGTGTTCGACCACCCGACGCCGGCGCTGTTGGCCCGGCAACTGCTCGACCGGATCGTGCCGGCCGCGGCCGGACCGCTGGACCGGATCCGCACCAGCCTCGACCAGTTGGACGCCGATGTCGCCGAGTTGGCCGAGGGCGAGCGGGAACGCTCGGAGATCGTCAACCGGCTGCAGGCAACGCTGTGGAAGCTGACCGGCGCCGCCCCCGAGGAGGCGGGACCGTCCGCCGAGGAACAGCTCGACGCCGCCAGCGTGGACGAGGTACTGGACTTCATCGACCGTGAATTTGGAGATCTGACCTAGTGGCGAACGAAGAGCAGCTCGTCGCATACCTCAAGCGCGTCACTGCCGATCTGCACCGGACTCGGCAGCGCCTCACCGACGTGGAGGCCAGGTCGCTTGAGCCGATCGCGATCGTGGGCATGGCGTGCCGGTATCCGGGCGATGCGAACTCCCCTGAAAACCTCTGGCAGTTGGCCGTCGACGGCCGGGACGCCATCGGGTCGTTCCCCGGCGATCGCGGCTGGGACCTGGGCCCGGAGGCGGAGTTCGCGAGGGTCGGCGGCTTCCTGCGGGACGTCGCGGGCTTCGATGCCGGGTTCTTCGGGATCAGCCCGCGCGAGGCGCTGGCGATGGACGCCCAGCAGCGGCTGCTGCTGGAGGTCTCCTGGGAGGCGTTCGAGCGGGCCGGGATCGCTCCGGGCTCGCTGAAGGGCAGCCGGACCGGCGTCTTCACCGGTCTCTCCGGCAGCGACTACCAGTCGCTGGCCGCCGTCACCGACCCGGCCCAGCGCGACAGCGAAGTCGCCGGCCATGTGCTGACCGGCAACGCGGCCAGTGTGGCCTCCGGGCGGGTCGCCTTCACCCTGGGGCTGGAGGGCCCGGCGGTGACGGTGGACACCGCCTGCTCCTCGTCCCTGGTCGCCCTGCACCTGGCCGCCCAGGCACTGCGCGGCGACGAGTGCTCGCTCGCCCTGGCCGGCGGCGCCACCGTGATGACGCACCCGGGGCTCTTCGTCGAGTTCTCCCGCCAGAGCGGCCTCGCCGGGGACGGACGGTGCAAGGCCTTCGCGGACGCCGCCGACGGAACCGGCTGGGGCGAGGGCGTCGGCCTCCTGGTACTCGAACGACTGTCCGACGCCGAGCGCAACGGGCACCGGGTGCTCGCGGTGGTCCGCGGCAGCGCCGTCAACCAGGACGGCGCGTCCAACGGCCTCACCGCCCCCAACGGCCCCTCACAGCAGCGCGTCATCCGCCAGGCCCTCGCCAACGCCCGCCTCACCACCACCGACATCGACGCCGTCGAAGCCCACGGCACCGGCACCACCCTCGGCGACCCCATCGAGGCCCAGGCCCT
>NZ_JBHVER010000349.1:0-4776 GCF_042802195.1 Kitasatospora sp. NPDC057500
CCCGGGGAGGTGTCCCCGGGGCCGGCGCCGGTGAGCCGCCGTCGTGCGGCGCGCGTCGCTCAGACCAGGCCGTTGAGCAGCTCGGCGACCGGCTTGCGGCGGCCGGTGAAGAACGGCACCTCCTCGCGGACGTGCAGCCGGGCGCGGGACGGGCGCAGGTCGCGCATCAGGTCCACGATCCGGTGCAGCTCGTCCGCCTCGAAGGCGAGCAGCCACTCGTAGTCGCCCAGCGCGAACGAGGCGACCGTGTTGGCCCGCACGTCCGGGTAGCCGCGGGCCATCTGGCCGTGCTCGGCGAGCATCGCCCGCCGCTCGGCGTCCGGCAGCAGGTACCACTCGTAGGAGCGGACGAAGGGGTAGACGCAGACGTAGTCGCGCGGGGTCTCGTCGGCGAGGAACGCCGGGATGTGCGACTTGTTGAACTCCGCCGGGCGGTGCAGCGCCATGTTCGACCAGACCGGCTCCAGCAGCCGGCCGAGGCCGGTGCGGCGGAAGCGGTTGTACGCCTCCTGGAGGTCGTCGGAGTCGCCGGCGTGCCACCAGACCATGATGTCGGCGTCGGCGCGCAGACCGGACACGTCGTAGGTGCCGCGCACCGTGATGTCCTTGGCGGCGAGCTGGGCGAACAGCTCGTCGACCTCGGCGGCCAGGGCGGTGCGGTCCTCGGGCAGGGCCCCCTTGAGCTTGAACACCGACCACATGGTGTAGCGGATGACCTGGTTCAGGTCCCGCGCCTTCTTCTTCGCGGGCTGCTCGGCGGCCTGCTGCTCAACGGTCTCAGTCATGCGCCCATTGTCCTCTCCGTGACGTTCGCCCCGGCCAGCGGGGTCAACACTCTGTCGAGCCCGGCGACGGCCGCCCGGGCGCTCGCGATGCACGCCGGGATGCCCACGCCGTCGTACGCCGCCCCGCACAGCGCCAGCGCGCCGACCCGGTCCGCGGCCGCCCGGATCCGGGCCACCCGGTCCAGGTGGCCGACCGGGTACTGCGGCAGTCCGGCCCGCCAGCGGGTGACGGCGGTGTCGTAGGGGCGGGCGGTCAGGCCGATCGCCTCGCCCAGGTCAGCCAGCGAGCGGGCGACCAGCTCCTCGTCGTCCAGCTCCAGCGGCTCCTCCTCGTGCAGCCGCCCCAGCGAGGTGCGCAGCACGAAGGCGTCCGGGGCCGAGCGCTCCAGCCAGCCCCACTTGTTGGAGGAGAACGTCGACGCCTTGATCCGGCGGCCGTCCACCGGCGGGACCAGGAAGCCGCTGCCGGCCGGGGGCTCGGGCAGGTCGGCGCGGCGGAACGCCAGGGTGACCAGCGCCATCCCGGCGTACTCGACGCCGTCCAGCTCGGCCGCCGCGCCCGGTGCGTCGGCGCGCAGCAGCCGGGCGGCGGCGGGCGCGGGCACGGCCAGTACGACGGCGGCCGCGTCCAGGGTGTCGCCGTCGGAGGTGGTCACCCGCCAGCCGTCGGGGGTGCGCCGCAGCTCGGTCGCCCCGGTACGGGTGCGCAGCTCGACGCCGGCCCGCGCGCAGGCCTCGGCGACCGCCGTCGGCAGGGTGCCGAGGCCGCCGCGCAGGCCCTGGAAGACGGGGGTGCCGACGGTCCTGGGGCGGGTCGCCAGCTCGCGCACGCCGTCGAGCAGCGAGCCGCCGCCGCGGGCGACCGGCAGCAGCGCGGGCACCGCGGCGCGCAGCGAGATCTCGTCGGCGTGCCCGGCGTAGACGCCGCCGAGCAGCGGCTCCACCAGCCGGTCCACCACCTCCCGGCCCAGCCGCTCGGCGACGTACCGGCCGATCGCGACATCGTCCGCGACCGCCTCGCCGGCCGCCTCGTGCCGGGCCCGCTCCAGCCCCTCGGGGGTCAGCACCCCGGAGTCCGCCAGCGCGGCGAGGTCCCCGGGGACGCCCATGACCTGGCCGCCGGGCAGCGGCCGCAGCGCGCCCCTGGTCCAGATCGCGGCCTTGGCGGTGGTCGGCGGCTCCAGCTGCTCGGCGAGCCCGACCGCCCGCGCCAGCTCGACCGCCTCCGGCCGCCGGGCCAGCATCGACTCGGCCCCGAGGTCCACCCGGACCCCGCCGACCTCGCCGCCCCACAGCTTCCCGCCGAGCCGCTCCGACGCCTCCAACAGCGTCACCCGCGCCCGGGCCGGCTCCCCCGCACCCCCACCGAGCACGGCGGCAGCGGTCAGTCCCGCAATACCGCCGCCGATCACCACGACATGTGCTTGCGCCATGCCTCGCAGTCTCGCAGGTCCTTACACCTTTGCCTCAATCCGCTGCACGCTTCGCCCTGGGTGCGGGGACGAGGGCGGTCAGATCGATGTCGACCGGGAACGGCACCGGCCGCTCCAGCCGCTTCCGGAAGATCCCGGCCGGGGCGTAGGCGGAGACGTTGGCGTCGAGCTCGTACGCGTGCACCACCGGCAGGCCGTCCTCCTCCTCGATCAGCCAGTAGTGCGGGATGCCGGCCTCGGCGTACTTCCGCAGCTTGACGACGCGGTCCCGGTGGGCCGATTCGGGAGAGACGACCTCCACGACGAGGGAGACCTCGTTCGGCGCGAACTGCGTCCGGCCGGGTTCGTACTCGGCGGTGGTCACGATCAGGTCCGGCTCGGGGCGGTTTCGCTTGTCGAGTCTGATCGTCATCTCTCGCCCGACCCTGCTTCCCTCAGGTACCCGGCCACGCAATGCGATGACCAGATCGGTGACAAGCTCGCCGTGCCACCAGCGCTGCGGGGACATCATGAAGACCAGTGCTCCGTCGATCAGTTCGGTGTGGCTCGGCGCCTGCGGCAGGCGGTCGAGGTCCTCGGCGAACCACCCCTCGATGCGGGGCGGGTACATCCACTCCGGCAGCTCACTCATGGGCTCCACGGTAGCGACTCCGCAGCGGACGTAGGGGTTCATCAGCACGCCGGGGCCGGGGGGCGGGGCGGGCGGGTACATCCAGTCGGCCAGTTCGGACACAGTCGTACGCTAGCCACTGCGGCGTGGCATCGACGAGGCGATTCCTCCGCGGTGGACCTGACGGGTGAAGCGGTTGGGTGTCGGCCACGGCGGCCGGTCGCATGTGATAGAGGCGCGGATCGGGACGGGCGGGAGTAGCCGGTGGTGGACGGGACGGCGGCGTTCGAGGGCGCCGACGAGAAGGTGCTGGTGAGTGCGTGTCTGGCCGGGGTGCCGTGCCGGTACGACGGGCGGGCGAAGGCGGCGCGGGTGGTGGACGAACTGGTCGCCGGGGGGCGGGCGGTCGTGGTGTGCCCGGAGGGGGCGGGCGGGTTGCCGACGCCCCGGCCGGCGGCGGAGATCGTGGGCGGGGACGGGGCGGACGTGCTGGACGGGCGGGCGCGGGTGGTGGACGCGACCGGGGCCGACCGCACGGAGGAGTTCACGGCCGGGGCGCGGGCGGCGCTGGCCGCCGCCGGGGCGGCGGGCGCGCGGCGGGCGGTGCTGATGGCCCGCAGCCCGTCGTGCGGCTGCGGGCAGGTGTACGACGGGACCTTCGGCGGGACGCTGCGGCCGGGGGACGGGGTGACGGCGGCGCTGCTGCGGCGGGCGGGGATCGAGGTGGAGTCGGCCTGACGCCTTGTCCGCTCCGCAGCCGAGCCGTGATCAAGCTGCGACGTCCCGGGCGGATCCGATCCGGCCCGGCGCCCGTCGAATGGTCCGAGCGCCCCGGAAGGGGGTGCGGGACAGTCGACGCGGGGAGGGCCCGACGGTGGGAAGAGGACGGCGGAGAGCGGGGGCGCTGGCGGCGGTCGCCGTGACGGCGGCGCTGGTGGCGGGCTGCGGGGCGGACCGGGACGGCGGGAGCACCAAGGACATGTCGGCGGCCGCCCCGGCCCAGGCCGCCGCCGGGGAGGCGGCCAAGGCGGACTCCGCGGTGGGGGCGCCGGGGGTCGCGGCCTCGGCGGCGCCCAAGGCCGCGACGGGACAGGGTGGGACGGGACAGGGCGCGACGGGACAGGGCGCGCCGGCCCCCGCGGCGGACGCCCGGCAGATCGCGTACTCGGCGCAGCTGACGGTGCGGACGGCGAAGGTGGACGAGGCGATGGCGCGGGCCCGCGCGCTGGCCCTCGCCGCCGGCGGCTACGTGGCGAGCGAGACGGCGAGCGGCCGCGGGGAAGGCGGCGGTGAGGAGGCGGCCGGCGCCCTGCAGAGCGGGCAGATCACCGTGAAGGTGCCGTCGGCGGCGTTCCAGCAGACGCTGGACGGGCTGGCCGAACTCGGCGAGGTGGTCTCCCGGCGCAGCCAGGCGGAGGACCTCACCCAGCAGGTCGCGGACGTCAACAGCCGGATGCAGAGCCAGCAGGCGAGCGTGGACCGGGTGCGGGCGCTGATGGCGCAGGCGAAGACGCTGGCCGAGATCGTCAGCCTGGAGAGCGAGCTGAGCCGCCGGGAGGCGGACCTGGAGTCGCTGCAGAAGCAGGTGAAGGAGCTGTCGGCGAAGACCTCGCTGTCCACCGTCACCCTGGACGTGCGCCGGCAGCAGGACAAGCCCGCGCCCGACGGCGTGCCGGAGGCCCCGGAGAAGGACGGCTTCTGGGAGTCGGTCGGCTCGGCGCTGAGCGGCGGCTGGCACGTGCTGGCCGTGATCGTGCGCGGGATCGTCGTGGCGGTGGCAGCGGTGCTGCCGTTCCTGCTGGTGGCGGTGCCGGTGGCAGCAGTGCTGTGGGCGGTGCGCGTCCGGCGCCGGAAGGCGGCCGGCCCCGCCCTCCCGGCACCGGGCCAGGACGAGGAGGACGAGGACGGGGGGCCGCACGCGTCCTGACGGCCGCGGGCCCCTCCGGGG
>NZ_JBHVER010000350.1:0-4772 GCF_042802195.1 Kitasatospora sp. NPDC057500
CGGCAGGCCGGTGGCGGCGCGGACCGCCGCGGCCACCGCCGCCGGCGCGGTCACCGCCGGCACCGCGCTGACCGCCTTGGCCCCGAACGGGGCCACCACGTCGCGCTCCTCCAGCAGGGCGGCCACCCGGATCTCCGGGGTGTCCAGCGCGGTCGGCAGCCGGTATCCGGTGAGCGAGGGGTTGGCCAGCAGGCCGCCCTCGGTGCGGAGGTCCTCCAGCAGCGCCAGCCCGACGCCCTGGGCGACGCCCGCCTCGATCCGGTCCTCGATCTGCCGCGGGTTCAGCGCCCGGCCGACGTCCTGGGCCACCGTCACCTCGACCACCCGGACGGCGCCCAGTTCGATGTCCACGTCCACCACCGCGCGCATCGCGCAGAACGCGATGGAGACGAAGGCGTCACCCTGCCCCGCCTCGTCCAGCGGCTCGGTCGGGTGCGGGC
Source organism: Kitasatospora sp. NPDC057500 (assembly GCF_042802195.1). Taxonomy (NCBI): domain Bacteria; kingdom Bacillati; phylum Actinomycetota; class Actinomycetes; order Kitasatosporales; family Streptomycetaceae; genus Kitasatospora; species Kitasatospora sp. NPDC057500. Next base: position 441 of record NZ_JBHVER010000350.1, read on the forward strand.
GGCACTGCGCGGTCGCCCACAGCTCCTTGCCCTCCAGCGCCTCGGCCACCGGCATGCCGAGCACCCCGTCGTACGAGGTGATCTTGCCGTCGGCGATCTGCAGCAGCTCCGCCGACATCCCGAAGTTGGCCGCGATCGGCTGGAGCAGCTGGTGGCGGACCATCAGCGCGGCCCGCTCGACCGCGCCGCCGGACACCCAGGTGTGCCGGCCCCGGGCGGACGGCCCGGCCACCGACTGGTCGCTGTCGGCCGGCGCGATGTACACCTCGCCGACGCCCAGCACGCTCTGCACGATCTGCCGGGCCAGCGTGGCGAAGCCCTGGCCGGCGTCGACCGCGGCGCAGATCACCGTGGCGTGGTCGCCGCTGACCCGCACCGTCGCGGTGGCGACCTCGTCCTCGCCCTCGGCGCCCAGCATGTGCACCATGCCCAGCGCGTAGCCGATGCCGCGCCGCACCGCGGCCGGGTCCCCGGCGCCGCCCGGCCCGCCCGGCAGCAGCCACTCGGCGTCCGGGTCGTCGACCGGCAGCGCCGGCAGCGGTTCCCCGGCGACGGCCTCCAGCAGCGCGCCCACCGGGGCCGGGCAGGTGACGGCCTGTCCGGTGGGCAGCGGGTCGCCGGTCGCCATCACGTTGCGGCGGCGGATCTCCACCGGGTCGACGCCGACCCGGGCGGCCAGCTGGTCCAGCTGCGACTCGTAGGCGAAGCACGCCTGCAGCGCGCCCTCGCCGCGCATCCGGCCGGCCGGCGGGTTGTTGGTGCGCACCGCCCAGGCGTCCACGAAGACGTTGGGACAGTTGTACGGGCCGACCGAGAACGCGGCGGCGGCGGCCAGCGCCTCGGCCGAGACGTCCGCGTAGGCGCCGCCGTCCAGCAGGATCTGCGCCTCGACCTTCACCAGCCGGCCCTCGGCGTCCGCGTGGTGGCGGTAGCGCAGCAGCGCCGGGTGCCGCGAGGTGTGGGTCTGGAAGGACTCCTCGCGGGTGAGCGTCATCTTCACCGGGCGCCCGGTGCGCAGCGCCAGCAGCGCCAGGGTGACCTGGAAGGAGAGGTCCTCGCGGTCGGCGGTGGCGCCGGGCACGCCGGTGACCACCAGCCTGACCCGGTCCGGCTCCAGGCCCAGGCACGCGGCGGTGCGGTCGCGGTCGCCGTGCGGGTCGGTGGAGGACAGGTGCAGCTCGACCCCGCCGTCCGGGCGCGGCACGGCCAGGCCCGCCTCGGCGCCGAGCGGCGCCGGGTCCTGCCGGCCCACCTGGTACAGGCCCTCGACGACGACCTCGCCGGCCGCCTCCGGGTCGCCGGTGCGCAGCGGCAGGTGGCGGAAGAGGTTGCCGTCCGGGTGCAGCGGCGGGGCGGTGAAGGACTGCTCGGGGTCGGTGACGGCGTCCAGCGGCTCGTAGTCGACCGCGATCAGGCCGACCGCGAGCCGGGCGGTGTCGGGGTGGTCGGCGGCGACCGCGGCCACCGGCTCGCCGTGGTGGCGGACCACCCCGGCGGCGAGGACCGGCCGGTCGGCGACGATCGGTCCGGACGGCGCGCCGTCCGGCAGCCCGTCCGGGCCGGCCGGCAGGTCGGCGGCGGTGACCACGGCGTGCACGCCGGGCAGGGCCAGCGCGGCCGAGGTGTCGATGCCGCGGATCCGCGCGTGCGGGTGCGGAGAGCGCAGCACCGCGCCCCACAGCAGGCCCTCGGCCCACAGGTCGGCGGCGTACGGGTAGATGCCGAGCGCCTTGGGCAGGGCGTCGCTGCGCAGCGGGGAGCCGCCCAGCCCGAACGGCTCCGTCGTGCCGCCCGCGTCGCCGTCCTGCTGGAGTGCTGCGCCGATGTCGGTAGGCGACGTCATGATGCGTGGTCGTCCTCGGGGAGGCGGATGCCGTGGGCGGGGGTGGCGCCGTACGGGACGCCGGCGGGGGCGGCGCCCTCGGCCGGGACGCCGTGCGGGGGCGTGGGGACGTACGGCGTGCCGTGCGCGGGGGTGCCGGCGTCGTGGCCGGGCTGCTGCGGGTAGCCGGCGGCGTCGTAGCCCGGGAGCGGGGTGCCGTGCGCGGGGGTGCCGGCGGGCGGGGTCTCGTAGACCGGGCCGTCGTAGGCCTGGCCGTCGTAGGCCTGGCCCTCGTACACCGGGCCGTCGTGGACCGGGGCCCGGTCGTAGCCGGGCTGCTGCGGGTAGCCGCCCGCGCCGGGGTAGCCGTCGGCCCCGGGCAGGTAGGTGCCGTGCGCCGGGGTGGTGCCCGGGTACGGCTGCCGGCCGGGGTCGGGCTGGGCCGGGTGGAAGCCGGTGGACCCGGCGGCCGGCTGCGCCGGGACGTCCCGGATCGGGGCCAGCACGGTGGTGTCGTACACCCCGCTGTCGTAGCCGCCCGGACCGTCGGGGCTGCCGTACGGCGCGCCGGGGGCGGGGGCGGGCGGGGGGCCGGCCGGTTCGGCGGGCGGCTGCGGGACGTGCTCGATCCAGGCGTCGCCGTCCGTGTACACCGGCAGGTCGGCGGCGGTCGCCGGGTCGTCCGCGGGGTCCGCCGGGGTCGCGGCGGGCACCGGCGCGGGCACCGGCTCGGGGGCGTTGTCCGGGGCGGGGGCGGCCTTCGCGGCCCCCCCGGCGGCCGCCTCGTCCGCGGCCCCGGCCTCCGCCGCGCGCGCGTCGGCGACGCTCTGCACGGCGGCCAGCGCACCCCGGTAGCCGGTGCAGCGGCAGAGGTTCCCGCAGAGCGCCTGCCGCGCCTCGACCTCGGTGGGCCGGTGGTTGCGCTGGAGCAGGTCGTGCACGGCCATCGCCAGGCCGGGCACGCAGTAGCCGCACTGCACCGCGCCGGACTCGGCCAGTGCCTGCTGGACGTCGCTGGCCCCGCCGCCGGCCGACAGGCCCTCGACGGTGCTGATCTCGCTGTCCTGCGCCAGCGCGGCCGGAACCAGGCAGCCGGCCACCAGCTGCCCGTCGACCTGCACCGAGCAGGCCCCGCACTCGCCCTGCTCGCAGCCGTCCTTGGCGCCGGCCAGGCCGAGCCGCTCGCGCAGCACGTAGAGCAGGCTCTCGCCGATCCAGGCGTCGGTGACGGGCCGTTCGAAGCCGTTGACCCGCAGGGCGTACGAGGTGGTCGGCCGCAGCTCGCGGCTGACCTGCGGCGCGTGGTCGTGCGCGTGGTCGAGCAGCCCCGGGTCCAGGGCCTCGATGGGGTGGTCTGTGGTCACTTGAGCGCCCTTCCCAGTGCCCGGCGGGCCAGCACGGCTACGGTACGCCGCAACTGGACGGCGGCCGCGCTCGGCCCCTCGGTGACGGCCTCCCAGGCGCCCTCGGCGCCGTAGCCGTCGGGGACGCAGGCGGCGGCCACGTACTCGCCGAAGGCCGCGGTCGCGGCGGGGTCGATCTCCCGCGAGCCGTCCCAGTCGATGCAGCCGGCCACCCAGGCCTCGGCCTCCAGGGGCCGCAGCGGCACCGGGGCGACGGCGCCGACGGCGCAGCGCACGGCGCGCCGGGCCGGGTCGAGGACCAGGGCGACGGAGGCGGTGGCACGGGCCGGGCCGCTGCGGCCGGTGGCCTTCAGGAAGACCTGCGGGGCGTGCAGCAGCGGGACGCGCACCCAGGTGAGCAGTTCGCCGGGGCGCACCGGGTCGAGGCCGGTGAGCAGGTGGCTGACCGGGACCTCGCGGGTGGCGCCGGCCCGGGCGAGGGTGACGCTGGCCTCCAGCGCGGCGAGCACCGGGAGGGTGTCGCCGGCCGGGGCGGCGGTGGCGATGTTGCCGCCGAGGGTGCCGACGTTGCGCACCTGCGGCGGGCCGGCGGTGCGGGCCGCGTCGGCGAGCGCGGGGATGAGCGCGGCGAAGTCGGGGCGGTCCATCCGGGCGTGGGTGAGCCCGGCGCCCAGGACGGCGGTGCCGCCGTCCTCGTAGCGCCAGCCGCGGAGTTCGGTGATCCGGCCGAGGCCGACCAGCGCGGCCGGGCGCAGCCGCCCGGCGTTGACGGCTTCCATCAGGTCGGTGGCGCCGGCCACCGGCACCGCGGCCGGGTGAGCGGCCAGCGCTTCGACGGCCTCGTCGAGGGAGGCCGGCAGCATGATCGTCCGGTTCACCTGGGTCCCACCGTGCTCCACTTGCTCATCGATCGCCTGCCGCCGCGGCCCCTCGGCCGGGTGTCCGCTCCGGCAGCCCGGCCTGGCCCGTAGGGTACGGGCGATCGGGCCGGGTTGGGCAACTCTGGCACACAATGCTCGATGATCATTTCGGGACGGGCGAACGGTACTGCCCGATTGGGACCGATACCGGGCGGTATCCGACCAGGTCCGCGAAGGTCCGGGTCGGATGTTCATCTGTTCCTGACGTCCGGTGACCGCTCGGAAG
>NZ_JBHVER010000351.1:0-4766 GCF_042802195.1 Kitasatospora sp. NPDC057500
CTCCCAGTCCGCGTGCGGCGTCGGGGCGTCCACGTGCAGGGTCGGGGGCAACTGCTCGTGCCGCATCGCCTGCACCATCTTGATCACGCCGCCGACGCCGGCCGCCGCCTGGGTGTGGCCGATGTTGGACTTGAGCGAGCCCAGCCAGAGCGGTTCGCCCTGCGGGCGGTCCTGCCCGTAGGTGGACAGCAGGGCGCGGGCCTCGATGGGGTCGCCGAGCGTGGTGCCGGTGCCGTGGCCCTCGACCGCGTCCACGTCGGCGCCGGTGAGTCCGGCGCCGGCCAGCGCCCGCAGGATCACCTGACGCTGGGCAGGGGTGCTGGGCGCGGTCAGGCCGTTGGACGCGCCGTCCTGGTTGATGGCGCTGCCGCGGATCACCGCCAGCACCGGGTGGTCGTTGCGCCGGGCGTCGGAGAGCCGCTCCAGCAGCAGCAGGCCGACGCCCTCCCCCCAGCCGGTGCCGTCGGCCGCCGCGGCGAACGGCTTGCACCGGCCGTCGGCGGCCAGCCCGCCCTGACGGGAGAACTCGATGAACGGGGCCGGCGTCGACATCACCGACACCCCGCCGGCCAGCACCAGGTCGGACTCCTCCCGACGCAGCGACTGCGTGGCCAGGTGGATCGCCACCAGCGAGGAGGAGCAGGCCGTGTCCACCGTCACCGCCGGGCCGTTCAGCTTCAGGCTGTAGGCGATCCGGCCGGAGAGCACGCTCGGTGCCGTGCCGGTCAGCGCATGGCCGTCGCTGTCGTGGTCGGAGGCGGCCAGCAGCCCGGCGTAGTCGGAGGAACCGCCGATGAACACCCCGGTCTGGCTGCCGTCCAGCGACAGCGGATCGATGCCGGCCCGCTCGATCACCTCCCACGCGGTCTCCAGCAGCAGCCGCTGCTGCGGGTCCATGGAGAGCGCCTCGCGCGGGGAGATCCCGAAGAACCCCGGGTCGAAGTCGCCGACCCCGGCCAGGAACCCGCCCGCCGTGGTGTACGTGGCACCGGCCGCGAACTCGGACCAGCCGCGGTCCTCGGGGAACTCGTCGACCGCGTCGACGCCGTCGGCGACCAGCGCCCACAGCTCCTCGGGCGAGCCGACACCGCCCGGGAACCGGCAGGCCATGCCGATCACCGCGATGGGTTCGCCGGCCTTCTCCTCCAGTGCGCGCAACCGTTGGGCGACCTGCTTGCCCTCCGCGATCGCGCGCCTGAGGTAGTCGCGCAGCTTTGCTTCTTCGGACATCTGGTGTTCGCTCCTAGAATCCCTTGTCGACGATGTCGAAGAGGTCATCGATCGAGGCTTCGTTCAGGTCATCGGTCACGTCCGCAGGGCCGTCGTCACCGCTCCAGGCCGTCAGCAGCCCGGTCAGCCGCCGGGTGACCCGCAGCCGTTCCAGGTCGTCGGCGCCGATCGTCCCCAGCGCGGCCTCCAGGCGGTCGAGTTCGGCCAGCACCCCCTCGACTCCGGCGGCCTGCTCCGGCAGCAGTTCCGACCCCAGGTGCTCCGCGAGCGCCGTCGGCGTCGGGTGGTCGAAGACCAGGGTGCTGGGAAGCCGCAGTCCGGTCGCGGAATTGAGCCGGTTGCGGAACTCCACGGCGCTGAGGGAGTCGAAGCCCAGCTCCTTGAACGTCTGGGCCGCCGGGACGGCCTTGGGCGAGCCGTGGCCGAGCACGGTCGCGGCATGGGAGACCACCAGGTCGAGCAGCAGCTTCTGCTGCTCGACACCGGCCAGTCCGGAGAGCTGGTCCTTCAGCCGCGGGCCGCTCCGGCCGGATCCGGCCCGGGCCGAACGGCGCTTCTCGGGGCCGGCCAGTCCGGACAGCAGCGGCGGCACCGGTCCGGCACCCGACCGGAGCGCGGCGAGGTCCAGCCGCACCGGCATCGCCACCGGCAGGTCCGCGCTCCGCGCCAGGTCGAACAGCGCCATGCCCTGCTCGGTCTCCAGGGGCAGCACGCCGCCGCGGGCCATCCGGGCCACATCGGCCTCGTCCAGGTGGCGGGTCATGCCGCTGCGCTCGCTCCAGAAGCCCCAGGCGAGGGCGTTCGCCGGCAGGCCCAGCGCGTGCCGGTGCCAGGCCAGTGCCTCCAGGAAGGCGTTCGCCGCCGCGTAGTTGCCCTGGCCCGGTCCGCCCTGGGTGGCGGCCACCGAGGAGAACATCACGAACGCGGCCAGGTCCAGGTCCGCGGTCAGCTCGTGCAGGTTGACGGCGGCGTCCACCTTGGGACGCAGCACCCTGGTCAGCTGGTCCGGCGTGAGTGCCGAGACCAGACCGTCGTCCAGGACGCCGGCCGCGTGCACCACCACGGTCAGCGGGTGCTCCGGCGGGATCGTCCCCAGGAGTGCGGCCAGGGACTCCCGGTCGGCCGCGTCGCAGGCGGCGACGGTGACCGTGGCCCCCAGCGCTTCGAGCTCGGCCGAGACCTCGGCCGCGCCCGGGGCATCGGGACCCTGGCGGCTGGTCAGGATCAGCTGCCGCAGGCCGTGCTCGGTCACCAGGTGGCGGGCCAGCGCGGTGCCGAGCACGCCCGTGCCTCCGGTGATCAGGACGGTTCCCCCGGCCGGGACCGGCTGGGGCACGGTGAGCACCGCCTTGCCGATCAGCCGCGCCTGGCTGAGCGCCCGGAAGGCGTCGCGCCCGCGCCGCACGTCCCAGGTGGTCGTCGGCAGCGGTCGGATCACCCGGCGCTCCATCAGCAGCCGCAGCTCGACCAGCATCTCCTGGATCCGGTCGAGCCCGGCCTCCAGCACGTCGTACACCTGGTACGCCACGCCAGGATGGGCCGCCGCCACCGCCGCGGGGTCCCGCTTGTCGGTCTTGCCCATCTCCAGGAACCGTCCGCCGGAGGGCAGCAGCCGCAGGCCGGCATCGACGAATTCGCCCGCCAGGCAGTCCAGCACCACGTCCATGCCGCGGCCGCCGGTGCTCTCCAGGAAGTGCTGCTCGAAGTCGAGCGTGCGCGAGTTGGCCAGGTGCGCGTCGTCGAAACCGATCTCGCGCAGTGCCTCCCACTTGCCGGGGCTCGCGGTGGCGAACACCTCGGCGCCCAGGTGCCGGGCCAGCTGGACGGCCACCGTGCCCACTCCGCCCGCGGCCGCGTGGATCAGCAGCTTCTCGCCGGCCTTCAGCGCGCCCAGGTCCACGAAGCCGTAGTACGCGGTGAGTGCGACGATCGGCATGGCCGCCGCCTGCTCGAAGGTCCAGCCCTCGGGCATCCGGACCAGGCTGCGCCGGTCGGTCACGGCGACCGGACCGAAGGCACCGGGGCAGATGCCCATCACCCGGTCGCCGACCGCGAGGTCGGTCACGCCGGCGCCGACCTCCAGCACCACGCCGGCAGCGTCGCCGCCCACGCCCTCCAGGCCGGTGACCACGTCGAGCGCCACCGCCACGTCGCGGAAGTTCAGCGCGCCCGCGTGGACGGCCAGCCGCACCTGGCCCGGGGCCAGCGGCTCCAGGACCTCGGGGCAGCCGACCAGGGCGAGGTTGTCGATGGTGCCCTTCCCGAGCACATCGAGTCGCCAGGCCGGCTCGCCGGGCGGCGGCAGCAGCAGGCCGTCGTCGCCGACCCGGGCCAGCCGGGGAGCCAGCAGCCCGCCGTCGCGGACCGCCAGCTCCGGCTCGCCCGTGGCGGCGGCCGCCCGCAGCAACTCCGGTGCGGTCTGCGGGTCGTCGACGTCGACCAGCACGAACCGGCCCGGGTTCTCCGACTGCGCCGACCGGACCAGGCCCCAGGCGGCCGCGTGCGCCAGGTCGGTGACACCGCCGTCCCCGCCGGTCGCCACCGCCCCCCGGGTGACCAGTACCAGGCGGGCGCCGTCCGGGTGCTCGCCGGTGAGCCACTCCTGGAGCAGGGCCAGCACTTCGGCGGTGACGGCATGCACGCCGGCCGCCGTGTCGCCGGGTGCGGGGGAGTGCACCCGGGAGACCAGGACCGGTTCGACGTCGCTCTGCTGATCGTCCGCCGGGACGGGGACCCAGTCGACCCGGAAGAGGGAGTCGCCGGGAGCCTGGCGCGCGGGGAGCCGTCCGACCGTGGCGCTGCGCACCGCCAGGGCCTCCACGGTGGCGACCAACTGCCCGTCGTGGTCGGTCAGGACCAGGGAGGCCCGGTCGGGACCGACCAGTGCCACGCGGGCCCGGACCGCCGTCACCCCGACGGCGTGGAGCGTCACCCCGCTCCAGGCGAACGGCACCTTCGGCGCCCCGGATTCGTCCGGGCCCAGCAGGAACATGCTGTGCAGGGCCGCGTCCAGCAGCGCCGGGTGGATGCCGAAACGAGCGGCCTGCGCTTCGTGCTCCTCCGGGAGGGAGACCTCGGCGAACACCACGTCCGGTTGGCGCCAGGCGGCGGTCAGCCCCTGGAAGGCCGGGCCGTAGTCGTAGCCGGCCTCGGCGAGGCGCGGGTAGAGGTCCGTGACGTCGACCGGGGTGGCCCCGGCCGGGGGCCAGTCGGCCGGAACGGCGGGCGGCCGGGGGGCGTCGGAGGTCAGCACACCGAGGGCGTGCGCGGTCCAGGCCTCGTCCTGGCCGTCCTCCGGCCGGGAGTGCACGGTCACCGTGCAGCGGCCGGATTCGTCCGGTGCGGTCACGCGGACCTGCAGCAGCACCGAGCCGTGCTCGGGCAGGACGAGAGGGGTGTGCAGGGTCAGGTCGGCCAGGTGGCCGTGTCCGAGGTGGTCGCCGGCTTGGATGGCGAGTTCGGCGAGGGCGGTGCCGGGGAGGATGGTGGTGTTCTGGAGGGTGTGGTGGGTGAGCCAGGGGTGGGTGTGGGGTGAG
>NZ_JBHVER010000352.1:0-4681 GCF_042802195.1 Kitasatospora sp. NPDC057500
ATGTTGGGGCCCATGCCTGCCAAGTCCCGCATCTACCAGCCCGCCAGGACGCGCGCCGCGCTGGCGGCGCAGTTCGAGAGCCTGCGCGCGGCCGTGCACCGGCTGACCGCCGCCGACCTGGACCGGCCGACCCGGCTGGGGGAGTGGCGGGTGCGCGAACTGGTGGCCCATCTGAGCCTGGTGCTGGACCGGCTGCCGGGGCAGCTGGACGCCCCGGTGCCGGTCGGGCCGCCGGTCACCCTGGCCCGGTTCACGGAGCTGACCGGGACGGTCGCCGAGGCGGTCGACAGGGACGTGACGGGGTTCGCGGCCGAGGAGTTCGCCGGCCCGCCCGAGGCGGTGGCCGCCCGTTTCGACCGCTCGGTGGACGCCGCGCGGGCCGCGTTGGACGCGGTGGCGGACGACGCGCCCGCCCGGCCGGTGGCCATGCGGTTCGGCCCGATGCCGCTCACCGAGTTCCTGGTGACCCGGCTGGTCGAGACGGTGGTGCACGCCGACGACCTGGCCGCCGCGCTCGGCGCGGAGCCGTTCCCGCACGACAAGCAGGCGGTGGCGGCCGTCACCCGGCTGCTCGCCGACGCCTTCGCCGACCGGGTGCCCGGCGGCGCGGTCGAGCTGCGGGTGCCGCCGTACGCGGTGGTGCAGGCCGTCGAGGGGCCCCGGCACACCCGGGGCACCCCGCCGAACGTGGTGGAGACCGACCCGCTGACCTGGATCCGGCTGGCCACCGGCCGTACCGGCTGGGCGGAGGCGGCCGACGCCGCCGCGCTGTCCGCGAGCGGCGAGCGCAGCGACCTGCGGGCGTACCTGCCGCTGCTGGGCTGAGCGGCCCCGTCCCGGCGCGGGCCGGTTCAGGGGACCGAGGGGCCGCTCAGGTAGCCGCCGTCGGCGCCGTACGGCCAGGCGTTGGGCGTGCAGCCCTTGAGCCCGTAGATCTGCTGCATCATCGCGGGCGCCGGCTTGCCGGGGCCGGGGCAGGTCTCGTGGCCGTGGCCGATCCGGTGGCCGACCTCGTGGTTGATCACCAGCGCCCGGTACTCGTCGATCGGACCGTCGAACTGGGGTGAGCCGGTGGTCCAGCGCTTGACGTTGACCAGCACCTGGTTGCCGACGTTGCAGTTCACCTCGCCGTGGGTGTCGAGTCCGGCGGCGCCGCAGATCCTGTCCACGGTGGCGGGGGAGGCGATCTTCACGGTGAAGTCGTAGGCCCCGTCGGCGACCCGTTGGAAGCCGTTGCGCCGGTCGTTGGTCCAGCCGCGCTTGTCGGCCAGGATGCCCTGGATCTGCGTGGCGGAGACGGCCGCGTCGACGCCGATGCCGTCCTCGACCTCGACCCGGTAGCGGCGGATCCGGCCCTTGCCGACCGGGTCGGCGGAGCCCGGGACGACGGTGAAGGTGCCGTTGCCCTTGGCGGGGGCGCTCCCCGGGGCACCCGGCTGCGCGGTGGTGGCGGTGGCGGTGGGGGGGACGGCCTCCGGGGGCGGGGTCTCGGCCGGTGGCGGCGCCGTGGCGACGGCCGGTGCCGGGGTGTGGGCCGGCGGCGTCGTGGCGCCCTCGGGCGGGGCGACCCGGGCCTGGGCGGTCCGGTCGGCGCCGGGCAGCGCGTCGGGGCGGTGCAGGACGAGGAGCGTGCCGCCGAGGATGGCCACCGCGGTGACCAGGGCGGCGAGCATGCCGGGGCCGAGCCGGCGGCGCGGCGGGCGCCGGCGGCGGCGGGAGGCCGCCCGGGTGCCGGTGCGGGGGGCCGGTCCGGCGGGGGACCGACGGCGCGTTCCCCCGGTCGCGCGGCCGGACGGGCCGGGCCCGGGACGCGCTGCGGTACGGGATCGGCGGGCGGGGCTTGGTGCGGGCACGCTGGGGCTCTCTGTCGACCGGCGGGGCCGCGAACCCTCGAACTGACGTGCGCTCCCCCTCGCGGGCCCACCCTGGCATGGCGAAGTGGTGAATGTCCACGGGCTTTGTGTGTACGTACCGAACGGAAACCGCCCCCACCGTCCGAGTACGGGCGGTGGGGGCGGCGTCGGCGGATGGTCAGGTCACCCGGGCGGAGGTCAGCCCAGGGTGGCGGCGGCGGTCGGCGAGCTGTCCCGCAGGAACTGCGTGCAGCGCTCCGCCTCCTCCTTCTCCTCGATCGCGGCGGCGGCCCGGCCGAGCGCGTGCAGCGCCCGCAGGAAGCCGCGGTTCGGCTCGTGCTCCCACGGCACCGGGCCGTGGCCCTTCCAGCCGCTGCGCCGCAGCGCGTCCAGTCCGCGGTGGTAGCCGGTGCGGGCGTAGGCGTAGGACTCCACGACCCGGCCGGCCGCGTAGGCGTCGTCGGCGAGCTGGGCCCAGGCCAACGAGGAGGTCGGGAACTTCGCCGCGACCTCGGCCGGGGAGGCGCCGCCGGCCAGCAGCTCCAGCGGAGCGGGCTCGGCGGGCAGGTGCGTCGGGGGCGGACCCCCGAGGAGGTTCTCGTGAATGGTCATGCCCCCCAGTGAACCACCGGGGGGCATGGACGCAGGACCGCGTACGGGCGCGGGGACTACTTCAGGCGGTTGCCGGCCGAGCGCAGCTGCTGGGCGGCCTCGACCACGCGGGAGGCCATGCCGGCCTCGGCGAGCTTGCCCCAGGTGCGCGGGTCGTAGGTGTTCTTCTTGCCGACCTCGCCGTCGACCTTCAGCACGCCGTCGTAGTTGGCGAACATGTGGCCGGCGACCGGGCGGGTGAAGGCGTACTGGGTGTCGGTGTCCAGGTTCATCTTCACGACGCCGTTCTCCAGCGCGGTGGCGATCTCCTCGGTGCTGGAGCCGGAGCCGCCGTGGAAGACGAAGTCGAACGGGTCGGTCTTGCCGTACTGCTTGCCGATCGCGTCCTGGAGCTCGCGCAGCAGCTCCGGCTTCAGCACGACGTTGCCCGGCTTGTAGACGCCGTGCACGTTGCCGAAGGAGGCGGCCAGCAGGTAGCGGCCCTTCTCGCCCAGGCCCAGCGCCTCGGCGGTGCGGACGGCGTCGTTGACGGTGGTGTACAGCTCGTCGTTGATCTCGTGGGTGACGCCGTCCTCCTCGCCGCCGGTCGGGGTGATCTCGACCTCAAGGATGATCTTGGCGGCGGCGGCCTGGGCGAGCAGCTCCTGGGCGATCGCCAGGTTGTCGCTCAGGGTCTCGGCGGAGCCGTCCCACATGTGCGACTGGAAGAGCGGGTTCTGGCCCTTGGCCACGCGCTCGGCGGAGACCGCCAGCAGCGGGCGGACGTAGCCGTCCAGCTTGTCCTTGGGGCAGTGGTCGGTGTGCAGCGCGACGGTGATGTCGTACTTGGCGGCGACGATGTGCGCGAACTCGGCGAGCGCGACCGCGCCGGTCACCATGTCCTTGTTGTGCTGGCCGCCCAGGAACTCCGCGCCGCCGGTCGAGATCTGGATGATGCCGTCACTCTCGGCCTCGGCGAAGCCGCGGAGCGCGGCGTGCAGGGTCTGCGACGAGGTCACGTTGATCGCCGGGTAGGCGAACTTGCCCGCCTTGGCCCGGTCCAGCATCTCGTTGTAGACCTCGGGAGTTGCGATGGCCATGCGAATCCGCTCCTGTGGGTTTGCGGCGTACGGACGGTGCTGTCCGACGCTGTGTACGCCTTTTGACGACTCCGGGGTACCGGGGCCGGTGCGCGGCTCTGCGTGCGGCGGACCGGTACCGAGGTTCGGGGCAGCGGCCGCGGGGCGGCGATGAGGGTGTTCGCCGCTGCGGGCCGGACGCCGGTGCCATCTTCCCAGAATGCCCACCGGCTCCACCATGCGGCCCGCCAGTCGGGACGGCGGGCCCGGGGAGGCGGCGGGAGGCGTCCGGTGGGGTGGAGGCGATGTGCGACGAAAGGATGACCGCCCGCTCGCCCCCCGGTGCGAAGCCCCGGCGAAGACGGGCCCGCTATCCTGCGCCGTGTGGACTACAACCAGCTGGCCGTCAATCTGCTCGACGCCAAATCACTGATCTCGTCCCTCGGTGCCATCGGGCTGATCGCGATCATCTTCGCGGAGACCGGCCTCCTGGTCGGGTTCTTCTTCCCGGGTGACTCGCTGCTCATCATCGCCGGCGTGGCCTCCTCCAGCGCCGCGTCGTCGGTCCTCGGCGACGGTGCGCGGCTGCCGCTCGCGACCCTGCTGATCGGGGCCCCGATCGCGGCGATCGTCGGTGCCCAGCTCGGGCACCAGATCGGCGTGAAGGTCGGACCGAGGATGTTCGACAAGCCCGAATCGAAGATCTTCAAGCGCGAGTACGTGCTGAAGGCCGAGGAGTACTTCAACCGCTTCGGCCCCGGCAAGGCCGTCGTGCTCGCCCGCTTCATGCCGATCGTCCGGACCTTCCTGAACCCGGTCGCGGGCACCCTGGAGATGCCGGCCAAGACCTTCTTCCTCTGGAACGTGGTCGGCGGCGTCCTGTGGACCGAGTCGATGCTGCTGATCGGCTACTTCTTCGGCGACGCGCTCGCCCCGGTGATCGACAAGTACCTGATCCCGGCGGTGCTGCTGATCGTGCTGCTCTCGATCTCGCCGATGATCTTCGAGGTGCTGCGCGAGCGCAAGAAGAAGAAGGCGGGCGGCGCGCAGGCCGCCGAGGGCGGCGAGGCCGTCCAGGCCGGCGGCGGCCGCCACCGGCGCGACTGAGCCCCCCGTTCCCGTACGACGGCCGGGGCCGGTGTGTTTCACGTGAAACAC
>NZ_JBHVER010000353.1:0-4678 GCF_042802195.1 Kitasatospora sp. NPDC057500
GCGCCCTTCGGTGCTTCCGGGCCTCAGGCCGAGGCCGGGGGGTACAGCTGGGGCGGTAGCCGGGACGCCGCGGCGCGGTCCAGCAGCCACAGGGTGCGGCTGGTGCCGTGCGCGCCGGAGGCGGGCGCCTGGAGCTCGCCCGGGCCGGACAGGGCCACCGCCACCGCGCCCGCCTTGTCCTCGCCGGCCGCCAGCAGCCACACCTCGCGGGCGGTGCGGATGGCCGGGAGGGTGAGCGAGATCCGGTTCGGCGGCGGCTTGGGCGCGCCGCGCACGCCGACCACCGTCAGCTCGGTCTCCCGCACGCCCGGGTGCTCGGGGAAGAGCGAGGCGACATGGGTGTCCGGGCCGACGCCGAGCAGCAGCACGTCGAAGGCCGGGACGCCGGCCCGGTCGCCCGGTCCGGCCGCCTCCGCCAGTTCCTGCGCGTAGCGGGCCGCGGCGGCGTCGACGTCCGAGCCGTCGGTGCCGTCCGAGGCGGGCATCTCGTGCACCCGCGCCGGGTCGAGCGGGACGGCGTCCAGCAGCTCGGCGCGGGCCTGCACGGCGTTGCGGTCGGGGTCGGCGGAGGGCAGGAACCGCTCGTCGCCCCACCAGAGGTCCAGCCGCGCCCAGTCGACCGCGTCGCGCGCCGGGGAGGCGGCGATCGCGGCCAGCAGGGCGTTGCCGTTGCGTCCGCCGGTGAGCACCACCGAGGCGGTGCCGCGGGCGGCCTGGGCGTCCACGATCCGGGTGATCAGCCGGGCCGCGGCCGCCTGGGCCATCAGCTCCTTGTCCCGGTGGACGACCAGTTGGGGGGTGGCCGCGGTCATGCGTCCGCCTTCTTGGCGCCGCGCTTGGCGGCGGCCTTCTTGGCGGCGGGAGCCGGCTCGGCGACCTGCTCGGCGCCCTGCCCGCCGTCCTCGGTGGCCGGCTCGGTGACCGCCTCGGTGGCCGCCTGCCCGCCGTCGTCCGGCTCCTTGAGCCGGTCCACCGGCGTGCGCACGGCGGCCGCGTAGATGTCGTCCGGGTCGAGCCGGCGCAGCTCCTCGGCGATCAGCTCCGAGGTCTCGCGCCGCTTGAGCGCCACCTGGCGGTCCGGCGAGCCGGGCATGGACAGCGTGCCCATCAGGCCGTCCGGGCGGTCCAGGGTGATGTCCCCGTCCTTGGTGCGCAGGTGCACCGCGGTGATGCCCGGGCCGTTGGTGACGACCCGCTCGACCGGCACGTGCAGCCGGGTGTGCAGCCACAGGCCGAGCAGCTCGACGCTGGGGTTGTACGACTCGCCCTCGACCACCGCGGAGGTGATCGTCGACGGCCGCTGGTCCAGCGCGGCGGCCAGCATCGAGCGCCAGCCGGTGACCCGGGTCCAGGCCAGGTCGGTGTCGCCAGGGGTGTAGCTCTGGGCCCGCTGGGCGAGCTGGCCGACCGGGGACTCGGCGGTGACCGCGTCGGTGATCCGGCGCTGGGCGAGCGCGCCCAGCGGGTCCTGCGCCGGGTGCAGCGGCGCGTTGTCCGGCCACCAGACCACCACCGGGGCGTCCGGCAGCAGCAGCGGCAGGACGACCGACTGGGCGTGCGCGGCGAGTTCGCCGTGCATCCGCAGGACGACCGTCTCGCCGGAGCCGGCGTCGGAGCCGACCAGGACCTCCGCGTCCAGGCGGGTCTCGGCGCGGGCCCGGGGCGAGCGCCCGGCGCGCTTGATGACCGCCAGGGTGCGCGAGGGGTGCTCGCGGGAGGCGTCGTTGGCCGCCTTGAGGGCGTCGTAGGCGCTGCCCTCGTCGGTCACGATCACCAGGGTGAGCACCATGCCGGCGGCGGTGGCGCCACTGCCCCTGCGGGCCTCCATGAGCGCCGCGTTGATCTTGCTGGACGTGGTGTTCGTGAGGTCGATCTTCATGGCCGGCGCCAGCTCCTGCCGTCTCGTGCGAGCATCTCGTCAGCCTCGGCCGGGCCCCAGGTGCCGGCCGGGTACTCGGCGGGCTTGCCGTGGGTGTCCCAGTACTTCTCGATCGGGTCGAGGATCTGCCAGGAGAGCTCGACCTCCTGGTGACGGGGGAAGAGGTTGGCGTCGCCGAGCAGCACGTCGAGGATGAGCCGCTCGTACGCCTCCGGGGAGGACTCGGTGAAGGACTCGCCGTAGGCGAAGTCCATCGTGACGTCCCGGACCTCGAAGGAGGTGCCCGGCACCTTGGAGCCGAACCGCACGGTGACGCCCTCGTCCGGCTGCACCCGGATGACCAGGGCGTTCTGCCCCAGCTCCTCGGTGGCGTAGGAGTCGAACGGCAGGTACGGGGCGCGCTGGAAGACCACCGCGATCTCGGTGACCCGGCGGCCCAGCCGCTTGCCGGTGCGCAGGTAGAACGGCACACCCGCCCAGCGGCGGTTGTTGATCTCCAGCTTGATGGCCGCGTAGGTGTCGGTCTTGGAGTCCGGGTTGATGCCGTCCTCGTCGAGGTAGCCGCCGACCTCCTCGCCGCCCTGCCAGCCGGCCGTGTACTGGCCGCGCACGGTGTGCCGGCCGAGGTCGGCCGGGAGCTTGACGGCGCTGAGCACCTTGAGCTTCTCGGCCACCAGCGCCTTCGGGTGGAAGGACGCCGGCTCCTCGATGGCGGTGAGCGCCATCAGCTGGAGCAGGTGGTTCTGGATGACGTCACGGGCCGAGCCGATGCCGTCGTAGTAGCCGGCCCGGCCGCCGATGCCGATGTCCTCGGCCATGGTGATCTGCACGTGGTCGACGTACGACCGGTTCCAGATCGGCTCGAACATCTGGTTGGCGAAGCGGAGCGCCAGGATGTTCTGGACGGTCTCCTTGCCCAGGTAGTGGTCGATCCGGAAGACCTCGTCCCGGGGGAAGACCTCGTGGACGATCCGGTTCAGCTCCTGGGCGGACTCCAGGTCGTGGCCGAACGGCTTCTCGATGACGGCGCGCCGCCAGGAGCCGGTGGGCGGGTCGGCCAGCCCGTGCTTCTTGAGCTGCTGGACGACGGTGGGGAAGAACTTCGGCGGGACGGACAGGTAGAAGGCGAAGTTGCCGCCGGTGCCCTGCGCCTTGTCCAGCTCCTGGATGGTCTCGCGGAGCTTGTCGAAGGCGTCGTCGTCGTCGAAGGTCCCGTGGACGAAGCGCATGCCCTTGGCGAGCTGCTGCCACACCTCCTCGCGGAAGGGGGTGCGGGCGTGCTCCTTGACCGCGTCGTGGACCTCCTGGGCGAAGTCCTCGTCCTTCCACTCGCGGCGGGCGAAGCCGACGAGCGAGAAGCCCGGCGGCAGCAGGCCGCGGTTGGCCAGGTCGTAGATGGCCGGCATCAGCTTCTTGCGGGACAGGTCACCGGTGACCCCGAAGATGACCAGGCCGGACGGCCCCGCGATGCGCGGGAGCCGCCGGTCGGAGGGGTCGCGAAGCGGGTTGACGGGGCCCGACGGGAGGTTGTCCGCGTCCGACTCCGGTGCCAACTCGGGGAAATCAGTGCTCACTTGATGGGCTCCGCTTTCGTGCGCTGTGAGCAGGGGGTCACTTCTCGTCGGCGAACGACGCGAGCGAGGCGGTGACGGTGTCGAGCAGCTCCTTCCAGGACTGCTCGAACTTCTCCACGCCCTCGTCCTCCAGCACCTGGACCACGTCGTCGTAGTCCACGCCGGCGGCGGCGATGGCGTCCATCACGGCCTTGGCGTCGGCGTAGTTCGGGACGATGGTGCCGCCGGTGACCACGCCGTGGTCGTCGGTGGCGTCCAGGGTGGCCTCGGGCATGGTGTTGACGGTGCCGGGCGCGACCAGCTCGGTGACGTACAGGGTGTCCGGCAGGGCCGGGTCCTTGACGCCGGTGGACGCCCAGAGCGGGCGCTGCGGCTTGGCGCCGGCGGCCTCCAGGGCCTTCCAGCGGGCGCTGCCGGCGGTCTTGCCGTCGACGGTGCCGAAGACCTCCTCGTAGGCCTGGTAGGCGAGGCGGGCGTTGGCCAGGGCCGCCTTGGAGCGGAGGTCCTTGGCGTCGCCGCCGATCTTCTCCAGGCGCTTGTCGATCTCGGTGTCGACGCGGGAGACGAAGAAGGAGGCGACCGACTCGATCTGGGAGAGGTCCAGGCCCTTGGCCTTGGCGGCCTCCAGACCGGTCAGGTAGGCCTCCATGACCGCCTTGTAGCGCTCCAGCGAGAAGATCAGCGTGACGTTGACGCTGATGCCCTTGCCGATGACCTCGGCGATCGCGGGCAGGCCGGCCTTGGTGGCGGGGATCTTGATGAACACGTTCGGGCGGTCGACGAGCCACCACAGCTGCTTGGCCTCGGCCACCGTGGCGGCGGTCTCGTGGGCCAGTCGCGGGTCGACCTCGATGGAGACCCGGCCGTCGCGGCCGTTGGACGCGTCGTAGACCGGGCGCAGCACGTCGGCGGCGTCCCGCACGTCCGAGGTGGTGATCATGCGGACGGCCTCGTCGGTGGTGACCTTGCGGACGGCGAGGTCGCGCAGCTGGCCGTCGTAGGAGCTGTCGCCGCCGCCGATGGCCTTCTGGAAGATGGTCGGGTTGGTGGTCACGCCCACCACGTGCTTGTGCTGCACCAGCTCGGCGAGGTTCCCGGTGTTCAGCCGCTTGCGGCTGAGGTCGTCCAGCCAGATCGCCACGCCTTCGTCGCTGAGGCGCTTCAGTGCGTCAGTCATGGTGCTTCCGTCCCTTTACTTCTTCGTGCTGTGGGGTGGTGTGGGGGG
>NZ_JBHVER010000354.1:0-4530 GCF_042802195.1 Kitasatospora sp. NPDC057500
CTCACCGGCGAGAACACCATCTCATGGCGCGACCCGACATCCCAGATCAAGTAGCTGATTTAGGGATAAAACATCGGGATAAAACGACCTCTGAGCGGAGCGGTCAGCCGAGCCGCTCGCCGTAGACGTGGTCGACCGCGAGGATCATGAGGACGCGCCGGTCGGCGACCATCACGGCGCGGTACTCCTCCCAGTCCGGGTGCTCGCCGGCGGCGCGCCGGTAGTAGTCGACCAGCACGTCCACCTCCGGGCCGGCGGGGTCGGCCGACGGCCCCACCAGGGTGACCGTGCCCTCGGCGGTGGCCCAGGACCGCCCGTCGGCGCCGGTGACCTCCAGGGCGGCGCGCGGGTCGCGGCGCAGGTTGGCCGTCTTGGCGCGTCCTTCCGTCATCGAGACGTAGAGCCGCTCGGCGGCCCGGTCGTAGTACGGCATCACGGGCGAGAGCTGGGGCCGCCCGTCGGACTTGATCGTGGCGAGCACACCGAGGCGGCTCGCGGCGAGCAGGGTGCGGGGGTCGAAGGACGTCGTCATGACGGTCATTCTGCGGCAACCTCCCCGGCGGCGGGGGCCGGCCGGCGGAACTGCTCGACCAGCGCGGCGTAGCTCGCGCCGCCCTGCCCGGCCGCCAGCGCACGGCCCGCCAGCGTCCGGACCAGGTCCGGGAGTTCGGTGCTCACCCCGAGGGCCGCGCTCTCCTCGGCGAGGTGGTCCATCGCGGCGATGTGGGTCTCCAGGGTGGCGTCGTCGGCCGGGTAGGCGCCGGCGTCGATCTGGCCGGCGTAGTCGGCCAGCCAGCCGGCCACCGTCACCGTCGAGCGGGCGGCGAGCGGGGCGAAGGCCGACGCGTCGACGCCTGCCGCGCCGAGCAGCGCGGCGCCGTGCAGGAAGCCGTTCAGGACGCTCCACATCAGCCCGAGCACGGCGGAGTCGTGCAGCGCGGCCAGGCCGTGGTCCTCGCCCAGGTGGGTGGTGGCGTCGGCGGCGAGGCTGCGCAGCACGGGCTCGTACCGCTCGAAGTCGGCGCGGGCGCCGCTGTAGAGCAGGACGGCCTCGGGCGTGCCGACGGCCTGCGGCACGGCCAGGATCACGCCGTCCAGGTACCCGCCGCCGGCGGCGGCCACCCGGGCGGCGTTCTCCCGGGCCTGGGCGGCGGTGCCGGACGTGAGGTTGACCAGGACGCGGCCGGCGAGCAGGCCAGGGTCGGCGGCGTCGAGCCGGTCGAGCAGGTCGTGGACGGCGGTGTGGTCGGACACGCAGACCACCACCAGTCCGGCGGCCCGCACCGCCTCCTCGGGCGAGGCGGCGGTGCGGGCTCCCCCGTCGGCGAGTTCGGCGGCCTTGCCCGGGGTGCGGTTCCACACGGTGGTGGGGTGGCCCGCGCGCAGGAACGCCCCGGCCAGGGCCCGCCCCATCAGTCCGAGGCCGAGAACGGCGACGGGGACGTCTTTCGCTGATTCGTTCGATTCGTCGGTCATGGCGCCATCCTGAACCCTCACATCAGTGTGAAGGTCAAGCGGTGAAAGCCGATTGACGAAAAGTCAGCCGATCTCTCCCTCAGAGGTCGACGAGTTCGACGGTGAGGGCGGCGATGTCGCCCGGTTCCAGGTCCTCGGCCGTGCGGACGGCGCGTTTGACGGGCAGGACGTAGCAGCCTCGGCTGCTGTCCGGGAAGATCGACGTCTGCCAGGCGCTGCCGCCGAGGGTGACCCGCACGCGCAGCGAGCCGAAGCCCCGGCGCGGGCCCGCGGCCACGTCGCGGATCTCCTCGGAGGCCTCGACGGGCAGGCTGACGAAGGTCCAGCTGTCGGCGCGCCGGGCGTCCCAGATCCAGAGCTCGGCCTCAAAATCGAACACCACGCGCCCAGCATCGCATGCGACACCGACAACCCGGCCGTTCACGCGTCCCGTCGCGCCGGCGCTCACATCGGCAGGGAGTGCAGACGCACGGCGCCCGCGGGCCACTGCGCGCCCTCGTGCAGCGGGAACCACATCGTGCGCAGCGGCATCACCACCGGCCCGGCGGGCTGCTCGACCTCGACGGGGCCCTCCAACGCGCGCCAGCCGAGGCGGGCGTAGAGTCCGGCCACGTCGGGGCGGCAGAACAGGAACGCGAGCTGCGGGCCGAGCCCGCGGGCGCGGGCCAGTGCGCCGTCCACCACCGCGCGGGCGAGCCCCCGGCCGCGCCGGTCGGCGGCGACGGCCACGCCGCCGAGCCCGACGGCGTCCGTCCGCCGGCCGCCCACCGACACCGGCAGCACCACCAGGCCGGCGTGCGCGACGAGCCGGCCGCCCGGTTCCGCGCGGATGCCGACGTGGTGCTCCTTGGGCCGCCAGGTCATCCCCAGCGCGGCGACGCCGAAGGCGTCCTGGGCGTCACCGAAGATCTCGGCGAGGTCGTAGTCCTCCAGCGGGACGACATCGGTCTGATAATCGGTCATGTCGCCATGCTGCCACCCCGGCGGGCCCACCGGGGCGGGGCGGAGGTCAGCGGACCACGTCGAGGACCTGCTTCTGCAGGCCGTTGGAGTAGACGGCGTGCTCGACCAGCCGCAGCTTCTGGGCGTCCTTGTCGGCGCCGCTGAACAGGCGCTTGCCGGCGCCGAGCAGCAGCGGGTAGACGAGGAGGTGGTAGCGGTCGATCAGGCCGGCGTCGGAGAGCGCCTGGTTGAGGGCCGCGCTGCCGTGGACGATGATCGGGCCGCCCTCGGTCTCCTTCAGGGCGGCGACCTCGTCGAGCGAGCGCAGGATGGTGGTCTCGCCCCAGTTCGCCACCAGGTCGTCCTCGGTGAGGGTGGTGGAGACGACGTACTTCGGCAGCTCCTTGTAGCGGGCGAACTCGGCCATGTCCGGCCACACCGGGCTGAAGGCCTGGTAGCTGACCCGGCCCAGCAGCATCGCGGTGGCCTCCTCCTGCTCCCGGCCCTTGATCTCGAAGGCCTCGGGGACGAACTCGACGTCCTTGAAGGTCCAGCCGGAGTTGCGGTAGCCGGGTTCACCACCGGGGGCCTCGACGACGCCGTCGAGGGAGATGAACGCGGTGCTGATCAGAGTGCGCATGATGGTTCCTCGGTGAGCGGTGAACGGTGAACGTTGGAGGTGCGGGGGCCGTCAGGCGAGGAGGCCGGTCAGCCACTGCTGCCAGGCGGCCTCGGCGCCCTCCGGGTGGGGGCCGAAGAGGTGGTGGAACATCAGGACCAGTCCGGCGCCGTGGTGGAAGGTGTAGAGGCCGTCGGCCGTCCGGACGCCGAAGCGCTCGTCGTCCGCCCAGACGACCTCGCCGTCCAGCGGCGGCAGCCCGGCCGGCCCGGCGCCCGGGCAGGCGCCGACGGCGGGCGGCAGCGGCAGGCCGAGGGCGCGGGCCAGCTCCGCGCGGAGCTCGCCGGCCGGGCGCCCGGGCACCGAGGCGACGGCGAACACCGGGGTCCCGGTGCGGCCCCGGAAGTGGGCGAGGTACTCGCCCAGGGTGTGCAGGTGGAACGGCCAGCCGCGGCGCAGCGCGTCGTACTCGTCCTCCCAGTCGTCGCCGAGCAGCCCGCTGTGGACGACCCGGAGCGAGGTGGCGGCGCCGTCGCGGCCCTCGATGAGGTACTCGAAGGCCATGAAGCGGCCGTCCCCGGCGGTGGCGGTGCGGGTGGCCAGGCGCTTGCCTGGCTCGTAGCCGGTGATCACCGCGTCCTCGCGGTGGCCGCCGATCTCCATGGCAGCGGTGCCGCCCTCGCGCGGGTCCAGCTCGTTGCGGCCCATGAACCAGGAGTCCAGGCCCGGCCCGGTGGCGATGGCCGCCCACACCTCGTCCGGGCTCGCCGGCAGGAGGGTCTCCAGTTCGATCTCGAACGGGTGGGTCATCGCGCGTTCTCCTGTCCCGGCTCGGCGCCGGCGTCCGTGGCGGGGATCTGGTGGAGTCCGGCGATCACCCGGTGGGTGCGGCCGCCGGGGGCGGACTCGTCGTGGTAGCGGCTGACCAGGACGGCCACCGCCTGGGCGAGTTCGTCGGCGAACGCGGTGCGGTCGGCCGCGGAGGCGAACCGCACCTGGGCGTCGATGCCGAAGCTGGCGACCCGGCGCCGGGCGCGGGCGGCGCCGGTGAGCAGCGTGCCCACCTCCTGCACCAGCCGGGAGCCCAGCGCCAGCAGCCACCGGGCGGAGAGCTGGTCGGGCGAGCGGGACGGGTCCGGGCTCACGGCGGCCAGCACGGCGGGCGAGATCACGTAGGAGGCGGCGGTGGCGCGGTACACCCGTTCGGTGACGTTGCCCTTGCGCCGTTCCTCGGCGAGTTCGACCAGTCCGTGCCGCTCCAGTTCCTTCAGGTGGTAGTTGACCTTCTGCCGGGGCAGGTCCAGCCGGGCGGCCAGCATGGCCGCCGAGCCGGGCTCGGCCAGGGCGGCGAGGATCCTGGCCCGGAGGGGGGCCAGGGACGCCTCGGCCGCGGCGGGTTCTTCGATCACAGCGACGTCCAGCACCCCTCCAGAGTGCTGCGGACAGGAAAATTTGTCAAGACAAAATTATTTGTCGGTGTGCCGCCTTCACGC
>NZ_JBHVER010000355.1:0-4520 GCF_042802195.1 Kitasatospora sp. NPDC057500
GTCCTGAGGGCACCCGGGCGCCCGCCGCCCCGGCCGACGTCGTACCCCCGCCGGGTACGGTCCCAGCCCCGGCGCTCCCAGCCCCGGTGCTCCCTGCCAGTGGGCCCCCGGCCGGCGTGCGGTGGTCGAACGCGATCAACGGGTCACCCGTCAAAGGGTGTTCGACCACCGCCGCCCGCACCCCGAACACCTCCGCCAGCAGCTCGGCCGTCAGCACCTCGCGCGGCTCCCCCGAGGCGACCAGCGCGCCGCGGTGCAGCACGTGCAGCCGGTCGCACACCGAGGCCGCCGCGTTCAGGTCGTGCAGCGCGACCAGCGTGGTGCGCCGCTGCTCGCGCAGCAGGGCCAGCAGCTCCACCTGGTGCCGGACGTCCAGGTGGTTGGTCGGCTCGTCCAGCACCAGGACGTCCGGCTGCTGCGCCAGCGCCCGCGCCAGCAGCACGCGTTGTCGCTCCCCGCCGGAGAGCTGGGCGAACCGGCGGTCCGGAGCGTGCGCCATGCCGACCCGCTCCAGCGCCTCGCCGACCACCCGGTGGTCCTCGGCGTCATCCTTGGCGAACGCCCGCTTGTACGGGGTGCGGCCCATCGAGACCACCTCGCGGACGGTCAGCTCGAAGTCCCCGCCGCGTTCCTGGGGCAGCGCACCGATGTGCCGGGCGGACTGCGCCGGGCTCAGCTCGGAAAGGTCCCGCCCCGCCAGCAGCACCCGACCCGCGCTCGGCCGCAGGTGCCGGTACACGGTGCGCAGCAGGCTGGACTTGCCGCTGCCGTTGGGACCGACCAGCCCGGCGATCTCGCCCTCCTTGGCGACCAGGTGGACGCCGGCCACCACGGTCCGCCCGGCCAGGGCGACGCTCACGTCCTCGACGGCGATTCTCAATTCCGCTCCAGTCGTCGGTCGAGCAGGTAGAGCAGGGTGGGCGCGCCGAGCAGCGCGGTGACCACGCCGATCGGCACCTCCTGGCCGTCCAGCGCGGTGCGGGCGAGCAGGTCGACGACCACCAGCAGCACCGCGCCGGTGAGGGCGGACAGCGGCAGCAGCCGGCGGTGGTCGCCGCCGACCAGCATCCGGCACACGTGCGGGACCATCAGCCCGACGAAGCCGATCGCCCCGGAGACCGCGACCAGGACGCCGGTGAGCACGCTGGTGACGGCGAAGATCTCGCGGCGCAGCCGGACCACGTCGACGCCGAGCCCGGCCGCCGTCTCGTCGCCCATCAGCATGGCGTTCAGGCCCCGGGCTCGCCCCTGGAGCAGCAGCATGCCGAGGACCACGGCGGCGGCGGGGACGGCGAGCTGTCCCCAGGTGGCGCCGCTGAGGCTGCCCATCAGCCAGAACAGCACGCCGCGGGTCTGCTGCTCGTCGCCGGTCTGCAGCACCAGGTAGCTGGTGAGGCCGGCGAGGAACTGGCCGATGCCGATGCCGGCCAGCACCAGGCGCAGCGGGGAGAAGCCACCGCCGCGCCGGGCCATCAGCCAGACCAGCGAGAAGGCGGCGAGCGCGCCGAGGAAGGCGGCCACCGAGACCGTGATCCCGGCGATGCCGCCGATGGTCAGCTCCAGGCCGACGCCGGCGCCGAGCACGATCACGCCGACCGCGCCGAGCGAGGCGCCGGAGGAGATGCCGAGCAGGAACGGGTCGGCGAGCGGATTGCGGACCAGCGCCTGCACGGCGGTGCCGACCACACCCAGCCCGGCTCCGACCACCGCCGCCAGCAGGGCGCGGGGCACGCGTAACTGCCAGACGATGAGGTCCCGGCTGCCGGGCGCCGGATGCTGCCCGGTGATCCGGCGCCCGACCACCTCCCACACCTCGCCGGGCGGGATGTCCACCGCGCCGAGCGAGACCGCGGCGGTCAGCGCGACGACCAGGGCGGCGGTGAGCACGGCGGCGAGCGGTCCGGCGCGCAGGGCCCGGACGCGCTTGCGCCGCACGGCCGCGCCTGCGGCGTCCGCGACGTCCGCGGAGTCGCCCGCGGTGGTGGTGGTCGTGGCCCCGGACATCGGCTACTGCCCGTTCTTGACGAGCGTCGGGTGGACCGTCGCGGCGATCTGCCGGACGGTGTCGGCGGTGCGGGTCCCGGCGATGGTGGTGACCTCCGAGCCGATCCGCAGGAAGCGCCCCTCCTGCACGGCCTTCAGCCCCTGGGTGGCCGGGAAGCTCTTGAGGAACGCCTCGGCCTCGTCGAAGGCCTTGCGGTTCGCCTCCTCGCCTCCGCGGTTGCGCACCGCGAGCTGGATCCAGTCCGGGTTCTTGGCCACCACGTCCTCCCAGGAGACGGGCCTGAAGTCGGCGTCGCAGTCGGCGAACACGTTGCGCGCGCCGGCCAGGGTGATCACCGCGTTGGCGACCTGCCTGCCGCAGACGGCCATCGGTTGCTTTGTACCGGCATCGAAGTCGAAGAGGAAGTACCCGGGACGCTGCGCCTCCGGTACGCCCGCGGTGGCGTTCTTGACGTCCGTGATCTGCTTCTCCATCGCGCCGACGATCTCCTCGGCCCGATCGGCCGTCCCGGTGACCGCGCCGAGGCGGCGGATGTCCTCCTCGACGGCGGAGAGGTCGGTGCGCGGGCCCTGGGCGGCCTTGGGGCTCTTGGCGCAGGCCGTGGAGAGCAGCAGCACGTGCTGGATGCCGACCGCCTTCAGCTCCTCCTCGCTCGGCCCGGCGCCCGCCGCCCCCATCGCCGGCATCGGCCCGAAGGTGTCCACGTAGAGGTCGGCGCCGGAACCGAGCAGCTTCTCCTTGGGGATCAGCGTGTCGCCCAGCACCGGCACCTTGGCGCCCTGCTCGGCGACGGGGGCCGGCAGGCCGCCCTTGCGCGGCGGGAACCCGGTGCCGATGACCCGCTCGCCCACGCCGAGTTGGAGCAGCATCTCCAGCGCGGCCGCGTTGCTGGTGACGATCCGCTCGGGCGCCTGCTTGACGGTCGTCTCCTTGCCGTCGCAGTCGGCCACCCTGACCGGGAACGTCCCGCCGGCCGCCGTCGGCCGCGCGCTCCCGCTGCCCGCCTCGTCCGCGCCGCCGTCACCACCGCCGGAGCATGCCGTGGCCGCGGCGAACAGGGCGACGGCAGCCGCGATACCGCGAAGGGCGCGAGGGCGCATCAGAATCTCTCCTGGTCAGTGGTCGTGCTCGGGTCCTTCCTGTGAACCCGGACCAGGTAGTCGGCCACCACGCCCGGCCGGTTCCCGGGAGTTTGCCCCTCCGGGCACCCGGCCGGTGACAGCGGGGCGGCCGGGACAGGACGGCCGGGTGGGGCGGGCCTGGCGGTGGCGAGGCGGTGGCCGGGTGGCGGCGAGGTGGCGGCCGGGTGGTGGCTAGGGTGGGGTGATGACGTCCCCCTCCCCCTCCGGCGGTCCGCCGGCGGCCGACGACCTCGGGCTCGTGGTACCGCTCGGCGCGGGGCCGGTGCGGCGGGTGGTGTCGCTGGTGCCCTCGCTCACCGAGGCGCTCGCCGCCACCGCGGACGGGCTGCTCGCCGGTGCCACCGACTGGTGCAGCCATCCCGCGGACCTGGCGGTGCCCCGGATCGGCGGCACCAAGAACCCCGACGTGGCCCGGATCGTGGCACTCGCCCCGGACCTCGTGATCGCCAACGCCGAGGAGAACCGCCGCCCCGACCTGGACGCCCTGCGGGCGGCCGGCGTCCCCGTCTGGGTCACCGACATCCGCACCCTCGACCAGGCGTTCCGCTCACTGGACCGGCTCATCACCGTCGCCTGCGGCCTTCCCCGCCCGCCGTGGCTCGACGCCGCCGAGGCCGCCTGGGCCGACGCCCGCCCACTGCCCGGCCCGCCCCGGCGGGCGGTGGTGCCGATCTGGCGCCGCCCCTGGATGGTGCTCGGCCACGACACCTTCGCCGGCGACCTGCTGCGCCGTCTCGGCCTGCGCCTCCCGCACGCCGAGGACCCGCACCGCCCCGAGCGCTACCCCGCCGTCCCGCTCCCCGACCTGCTCGCCTCCCGCCCCGACCTGGTGGTCCTGCCCGACGAGCCCTACCGCTTCACCGCCGACGACGGCCCCGAGGCCTTCCCCGGCATTCCGGCAGCGCTGGTGAGCGGCCGCCACCTCACCTGGTACGGCCCGTCCCTGGTGCAGGCCCCGGCCGTCCTGGCGGCGCAGCTCACCCGGACGTCGGCCCACGGGTGACCGCCGGGTCCCTGTCGGACGCGGTGCCGCGCGGGAGGGGCGCGAGGACGTCGACGGTGGCGACGTCGACGGTGGCGACGTCGACGGTGGCGCGGACGCCGTGGGGCAGCGGCGGCTCGGGCCGGCCGCCGCCCATCAGCGGCGTGCGGCGCACCCGGAACCCCATCACCGTGAGCGCGGCGACGCCACGCTCCAACAGCGGCACGGCATCCGCCTCCAGCGGTCCGGCGGGCTCCGCTCTGTCGGCAACGGCCGGGTCGTCGGACCGTCCCGCCTTCTGGCTGTCGCCGGGTCTCAGCAGCCCCTGGCCGTCCGGCAATCGGATTTCACCGGGCGGACACGGGGAAGGCCCCGGAGCACGGTCGTTGAC
>NZ_JBHVER010000356.1:0-4473 GCF_042802195.1 Kitasatospora sp. NPDC057500
TCACCACGCTGAAGGAAGCCGCCACGGGCGCCGGAACCACCCCGTGAACGCCCGGGAGGCGGGGTCCCGGTCGTGGGGACCCGGCCTCCCGCCGTTGGCGGGGGCGCCGGTCAGGCGTTGACCAGC
Organism: Kitasatospora sp. NPDC057500; assembly: GCF_042802195.1. NCBI lineage: Bacteria > Bacillati > Actinomycetota > Actinomycetes > Kitasatosporales > Streptomycetaceae > Kitasatospora > Kitasatospora sp. NPDC057500. Next base: position 127 of record NZ_JBHVER010000356.1, read on the forward strand.
TCCTCGTCGGTCCGCCCGCTGGGCAGCTCGACGTGGGCGCCGAGGTCGCGCAGCTTGTCCATGAAGTTCTCGTAGCCCCGGTTGATCAGGTCGATGCCGTGGACGGTCGAGGTGCCCTCGGCCGCCAGCGCCGCGATCAGGTACGAGAAGCCGCCGCGCAGGTCCGGGATGACCAGCTCGGAGCCGATCAGCTTGGACGGGCCGGAGACCACCGCGGAGTGCAGGAAGTTGCGGGCGCCGAAGCGGCACGGGGTCGCGCCCAGGCACTCGCGGTAGAGCTGGATGTGGGCGCCCATCTGGTTCAGCGCGCCGGTGAAGCCCAGCCGGGACTCGTACACCGTCTCGTGCACGATGGACAGGCCGGTCGCCTGGGTCAGCGCGACCACCAGCGGCTGCTGCCAGTCGGTCTGGAAGCCGGGGTGCACGTCGGTCTCCAGGGCGATCGCCTTGAGCTCGCCGCCCGGGTGCCAGAACCGGATGCCCTCGTCGTCGACCTCGAAGGCGCCGCCGACCTTCCGGAAGGTGTTGAGGAAGGTCATCATCTCCAGCTGGCGGGCGCCGCGGACGTAGATGTCGCCCTTGGTGGCCAGCGCCGCGCAGGCCCAGGAGGCCGACTCCAGGCGGTCCGGCAGCGCGCGGTGGGTGTAGCCGTCCAGCTCGTCGACACCGGTGATCAGGATGGTGCGGTCGGTGCCCAGGGTGATGATCGCACCCATCTTCTGCAGCACGCAGATGAGGTCGACGATCTCCGGCTCGATGGCGGCGTTGCGCAGCTCGGTGACGCCCTCGGCGAGCACCGCGGTGAGCAGCACCTGCTCGGTCGCGCCGACCGAGGGGTAGGGCAGCTCGATCCGGGTGCCGCGCAGGCGCTGCTGGGCCACCAGGTAGGTGCCCTGCGGGTGCTTCTCGATGGTGGCGCCGAACTGGCGCAGCACCTCGAAGTGGAAGTCGACCGGCCGGCCGCCGATGTCGCAGCCGCCCAGGCCCGGGATGAAGGCGTGGCCGAGGCGGTGCAGCAGCGGGCCGCAGAACAGGATCGGGATGCGCGAGGAGCCGGCGTGCGCGTCGATGTCGGCGACGTTGGCGCTCTCCACGTGCGAGGGGTCGAGGATCAGCTCGCCGTCCTCGTCGCCGGTGCGCACGGTCACGCCGTGCAGCTGGAGCAGCCCGCGGACCACCTTGACGTCACGGATGTCCGGGACGTTGCGCAGTCTGCTGGGACCCTGTCCGAGCAGGGCGGCGACCATGGCCTTGGGGACCAGGTTCTTCGCACCGCGGACGCGGATCTCGCCTTCCAGCGGGTTTCCGCCGTGGACCAGCAGGACGTCGTCGGTCATCGTTCTCGCAATCCGGGGTGCCAGAGGGGTGGGTGGGGCTCGGCGACGAGCCATGCGGTGGAACGGTTGCACGGGCGCGTCGGGCCCCCGGCGTGACCGAATCGGCACCGTGGACGGGCGTCCACCATCAGTAGATGGTAGTGGTCGTGCCGGTGGTTCCCGTGAGCCTCTCCCGTGATGGTGCTCTCCCCGGGCCCCGCGGCGCGCGCCGGTGCGTCCGTACGGGTGTTCGCGGACGGAGCGCCGCCCGGGCGCGGCGGACCGGGCCCGGCGGGCCGCCCGCCGGTTTTCGGGTGTCCGCCGCGGGGGGTTCTGCGGGATCATGTGGACATGACGGCGGCCCATTCGCACGGAGGCCGGTCCCACACCGGCCGTCTGCTCGTCGCGACACCCGTGCTCACCGACCCGAACTTCGCCCGGGCGGTGGTGCTCCTCCTCGACCACGACGCCGAGGGGGCGCTCGGCGTGGTGCTGAACCGGCCGACCCCGGTCGAGGTCGGCAGCGTGCTGGACGGCTGGGGCGTGCTGGTCGGCCGGCCCGCGGTGGTGTTCCAGGGCGGGCCGGTGGCCCTGGACTCGGCGCTCGGCCTGGCGGTGGCGCCGGGGGAGCCGGGCACCGGGGAGCCGCTCGGCTGGCGGCGGGTGCACGGCGCGATCGGCCTGGTGGACCTGGAGGCGCCGCCCGAGGTGCTGGCCGGCGAGCTCGGCGCGCTGCGGATCTTCGCCGGGTACGCGGGCTGGGCGCCGGGGCAGCTGGAGTCGGAGATCTCCAGCGGCGCCTGGTACCTGGTGGACTGCGAGCCGGGGGACGTCTCCAGCCCCGAGCCGGAGCGGCTGTGGCGCTCGGTGCTGCGCCGCCAGCGCGGTCCGCTGGCCCTGCTGGCGAGCTACCCGGACGACCCGACGCTCAACTGAGGGGCGCCCGGCGCGGCCCGCGCCGCCGCGTCACGGGCCGGCCGCCGCGACACTGGCCCGGTTTCGCGGGGCGCCCATAGACTTGGCACCCATGAGCACTCTTGAGCCCGAGCGCGGCCTCGGCACCGGCACCCTGGTCGAGCCCGTCCCGCAGGTGTCCCACGGGGACGGCGACCACGAGCGCTTCGCGCACTACGTCCAGAAGGACAAGATCATGGAGAGCGCCCTCTCCGGATCCCCCGTGGTGGCGCTCTGCGGCAAGGTGTGGGTGCCCGGGCGCGACCCGAAGAAGTACCCGGTCTGCCCGATGTGCAAGGAGATCTACGACGGCATCGGCAAGCCGCAGGGCGGCGACGACAAGGGCAAGTAGCCCGTTCCGTTCTCCGCACCGCCGTTTTGCATAGCACCGCGATTGCCGGGTGGTCTATGCCGGTCGTCCGGGCGGGGGGAGGATGGCGCAATGGACCTCATTCCCGCCCCCGTGAGTTCCGTCCGCCTCCCGGACCAGGACTTCCCGCTCGACCGGACGACCACCCTGACCGCGCCGCCGGAGCTGGCCGGGGCCGAACGGTGGCTGCGTTCCTCGTTGACCGCCGCCACCGGCCTGCCACTCGCCCCCGGCCGGCCCGGTGAAGGCGTCGAACTGGTCCACGACGACACGCTGGCCGCCGAGGCGTACCGGCTCTCGGTGCGCCCCGGCCACGCCGTGGTCACCGCCGGCGGGCCGGCCGGCGCGCTCTGGGGTGCCCAGACGCTGCGCCGGCTGCTCGGCCCGGACGCCTACCGGCGCGCCCCGCTGCGCTCCGAGTGGGTGCTGCCCGGCGTGGACATCGAGGACGCGCCCCGGTTCGGCTGGCGCGGTGCGCTGCTGGACGTCGCCCGCCACTTCCTGCCCAAGGCCGACGTGCTGCGCTTCGTCGACCAGCTCTCCGCGCACAAGCTCAACGTGCTGCACCTGCACCTGACCGACGACCAGGGCTGGCGGGTGGAGATCAAGCGCTACCCGGAGCTCACCGGGAAGGGCGCCTGGCGCGAGCGCTCGATGGTCGGCTACCGGGCCGGCCAGCGCCGTGACGACCGCCCGCACGGCGGCTTCTACACCCAGGCCGACCTGCGCGAGATCGTCGCCTACGCGGCCGAGCGGGGCATCACGGTGGTGCCCGAGATCGAGCTGCCGGGCCACACCCAGGCCGTCGTGGCCGCCTACCCCGAGCTGGGCAACACCGACGTGGTGGACACCTCGGCGCTCGGCGTGTGGACGGACTGGGGCGTCAGCCACAACGTGCTCAACCCCTCCGAGGCCACCCTGCGGTTCTTCGAGGGGGTGCTGGAGGAGGTCCTGGAGGTCTTCCCCTCCGAGTTCATCCACCTCGGCGGCGACGAGGTCCCCAAGGAGCAGTGGAAGGAGAGCGCCTTCGCACAGGCGCGGATCCGCGAGCTGGGCCTGTCCAACGAGGACGAGCTGCAGAGCCACATCATCCGGCACTTCGACACCTGGCTGGCCGAGCGCGGCCGGCGGCTGATCGGCTGGGACGAGATCCTGGAGGGCGGCCTGGCCCCCGGCGCCGCCGTGTCGTCCTGGCGCGGCTACGGCGGCGGGATCGCCGCGGCGCAGGCCGGGCACGACGTGGTGATGTGCCCGGAGCAGCAGGTCTACTTCGACCACCGGCAGGCGCCGGGCGAGGACGAGCCGATCCCGGTCGGATTCGTGCGCACGCTGGAGGACGTCTACCGCTTCGAGCCGGTGCCGCCCCAGCTCGACGAGGCCGCCGCCCGCCGGGTGATCGGCACCCAGGCGAACCTGTGGAGCGAGTTCATGCACAGCGCCCGGGACATCGACTACCGGGCCTTCCCGCGGCTCGCGGCCTTCGCCGAGGTCGCCTGGTCGGCGCTGCCCGCCGACCCGGCCGCGCGCGACTTCGCGGGCTTCGAGCGCCGGATGGCGGCCCACCTGGAGGTGCTGGACGCGCTCGGCGTGGAGTACCGCCCGGCCGCCGGTCCGCACCCGTGGCAGACCTGGCCCGGTGTGCAGGGCCGGCCGATCGACGGGCCGCCGCCGGTGGTCTGACGGCGTGGCGGGAGGACGTCCGGTGAC
>NZ_JBHVER010000357.1:0-4393 GCF_042802195.1 Kitasatospora sp. NPDC057500
TCGTCGCGCGGCTTGGTGGACAGCACCTCGCCGAGGCGCTGCTCGGACAGGCCCGCGCCGTAGAAGGGGGCGGTGTCGTAGTAGCGCACGCCCTGCTGCCAGGCGGCCTCGACGGTGGCGGCGGCCTCCGCGTCGGGGATCGCGCGGAACATGTTGCCGAGCGGGGCGGTACCGAAGCCGATCCGGCCGGGGAGGATGTTCTTCAGGGACATGATGGTTCCTCGGGTCCTTCGGGAGTGGTGGAGGGAGGCGGGGTGCTCCGCTTAGATGCGGAAGCCCCTTATGTGCACCAACAATAGTTGCATGCGCGGGTTAATGCAAGGCCTCGGGCGTAGGGAAGTGCGGCAGCACGTGCTCGGCGAGCTCGTGCAGCAGCTCCTCGACCGGCCGGTCGTTGGGGCGCAGGTTGAACGAGACATGGGCGACGCCGAGCCCGGCCATCTCCTTCAGGTGTGCCACCAGGGCGTTGCGGCCGGTGCTCAGGCCCAGCCGGATGGGACGGGGCGGGGCGTCGGGGTCCTCCTGGAGGGTGAGGACCATGGGCGTCAGGTACGGCTTGCCGCCGCCGGTCAGCGCCTGCCACTCCCGCGCCTTGATCCGCAGCGCGCCCAGTTCGCGCGGGTAGTTGAGGGAGGCGTCGACGTTCTCGGCGATCCAGTCCGGGGTCTGCTGCGCCCCGCCGGCGACGGCGATCGGGATCCCCGCCGGGTGCACCGGCCGCGGCAGCACCTCCAGCTGCCGGTCGGCGCCGAGGCCGACACCGGGCAGTTCCAGCGGTCCGCCGCGCCAGGCGGCCCGCAGGGTCGCGACGCCTTCCCGGAACGCCTCGCCGCGGGACTGGAAGTCGCGGCGGAACAGCGGGTACTCGACCGGGCGGTCGCCGCTGGCCAGGCCGAGCAGCATCCGCCCGCCGGACAGCGCGTCGACGGTGGCCGCGGCCTTGGCGACGAGCAGCGGCTCGCGCAGCGGCAGCACGACCGCACCGGTGCCGAGGACGACGTTCTCGGTGACGGCGGCGAGGTGGCCGAGGTGGGTGAAGGTCTCGAAGACCGTACCGGCGTCGCCGAACTGGAGCGGGTCGTAGAGCGGGACGTCGCGCAGCCACAGGGCGGCGAAGCCGAGCCGGTCGGCCAGCCGCGCGCGCTCGGTGTGCGCCGTGAGGTCGGGGACGCCGAAGGGCCGGCCGGCCGCGCGGTCGGCGCGTCCGCGCTCGGGGCCCCAGTCGTTGTCGAGGGGCAGTTCGAGGCCGAGGGTGAGCCGTCCCTCGCCGGGGGCGAGACGGGCGAGGGCGGGGTGGGGGGAGGCCATGGCGAATCCTTCCGGGGCCGGGGCGGGGGGCCGGGGGCCGGGCAGTGCAGGTGCGGGGAAAGGACGACGCCCCCGCCCCGCTCCGGACGGTGGGCCGGGGCGGAGCGGGGGCGTCGGGGGGATCAGTTGAACTGGTCCGGGTGCGGGCCGGTGCGCAGGCCGCGGTCGGTCGCGGCGATCGCGGCCATGTCCTCGCCGGTCAGCTCGAAGTCGAAGACGTCGAGGTTCTGGCGGATCCGGGCGGGGGTAACCGACTTGGGGATCACGATGTTGCCCAGCTGGAGGTGCCAGCGCAGCACCACCTGGGCCGGGGACTTGCCGGTGCGCTCGGCGATCGCGGTGATCGCCGGGTCGTCCAGGACGGCGCCCTGGGCGAGCGGGCTCCAGGCCTCGGTGGCGATGCCGTGCTCGGCGTGGAAGGCGCGCAGCTCGGCCTGCTGGAGGCCGGGGTGCAGCTCGACCTGGTTGACGGCCGGGACGAGCTCGCTGTTGTCCAGCAGGCGCTGGAGGTGGGCGGGCTGGAAGTTGGAGACGCCGGCGGCGCGGATCCGGCCCTCGGCGGCGAGGCGCTCGATGGCCCGCCAGGAGTCGAGGTAGCGGTCCCGGGCCGGGGTGGGCCAGTGGATCAGGTACAGGTCGACGGTGTCCAGGCCCAGCTTGGCGAGGCTGGCGTCGAAGGCGCGCAGGGTCTCGTCGTAGCCCTGGTCGGCGTTCCACAGCTTGGTGGTGATGAACAGGTCCTCGCGCGGCACGCCGCCCTCGGCGAGGGCCCGGCCGACGCCGGCCTCGTTGCCGTAGATCGCGGCGGTGTCGATGCTGCGGTAGCCGGCCTCCAGGGCCGAGGCGACGGCGGCGGTGGTCTGGTCGTCGGGGACCTGGAAGACGCCGAAGCCGAGCTGGGGGATCTCGACGCCGTTGTTGAGCTTCACGGTGGGGACGGTGGGGGCGTTCATGGCGGTACCGGTCTTTCAGTCGGTGCGGTTGGTGAGGGTGTAGCGGACGGTCTGGGCACTGATCAGTCCGTCGCGGAAGACGAACGTGTCGGTGCCGTCGGCGACCCGGTGGGTCGCGGTGGCGGCCGTCCAGCGGAGGAAGAGGATCCCGTCGGCGAACTGCGGGGTCAGTGACCACTCGGCCTGCGGCAGGTCGGTCAGCAGCCGGCCGATCACCCGCCGGACCCCGTCGTGGCCCCGGAACTCGCCGTCGGGGGTGATCAGGACGGCGTCCTCGGTGTAGTTCCCCGCTATTCGGTCGAGGTCCCCGGTGCCCAGGCGCTCGCCGTGGTCGGCGAAGACCTCGCGCGGAGTGCGGCTCATCGGGCGAGTTCCCGCAGGGCGGCGGTGGCGAAGGAGTGGTCCTGCTCCGGGGCGCCGCCGCCGAGGCCGATGGCGCCGACGAGGCGGCCGTCGCGGTGGACCGGGATGCCGCCGGCGATGAACAGCAGCGGCCGGTCGAGGGCGGTCGGCAGCGAGTGGAACGGGCCGTCGGGCTTGACCAGGTCGACCAGGTCGGCGGTCGGGGCGTTCAGCTGCAGCGCGGTGTAGGCCTTGCGGGTGCTGGTCTCGCCGGAGATGAGGACGGCCCGGTCGTCGCGGCGGAAGGCGAGCAGGTGGCCCCCGGCGTCGAGGACGGTGACGCTGACCGGGACCCCGGCCGACTCGGCGGCGGCGCGGGCGGCCGTGATCAGGGCCTCGGCGTCGGCGGTGGTCAGCGGGGTGACGGTGGTGGTGCTCATGGTGCTGGTTCTCCTGGGGTGAGGGGGAGCCGGAGGGAGGGAGGTCAGTGGTGGGCGGCGACGGGGGCGGGGACCGGGCCGGCGGCCGTGGTGGTCGCCGGGGTGCGGCGCTCCAGTGCTGCGGACCAGAAGGCGAGGGCGAGGGCCGCGGCGGCGAGGACGGCGCCGACCCAGTTGGGCGAGGTGAAGCCGAGGCCGGCGGCGATCACCATGCCGCCGAGCCAGGCGGCGAGGGCGTTGCCGAGGTTGAAGGCGCCGATGTTCACGGCCGAGGCCAGGGTGGGCGCGCCGTGCGCCTGGTCCAGGACCCGCTTCTGCAGCGGCGGCACGGTGGCGAAGCCGAGCGCCCCGACGAGCATGATGGTGATCGCGGCGAGCACCTTGTTGTGCGCGGTGAGGGTGAACAGGGCGAGCACGACGGCGAGGCCGCCCAGGGTGGTGTAGAGCATCGGCATGAGCTTGCGGTCGGCGTACTTGCCGCCGAGCAGGTTGCCGAGGAACATCCCGATGCCGAAGAGGACCAGCAGCCAGGTGACCGCGCCGTCCGAGTAGCCCGCCACATTGGTCATCATCGGGGCGATGTAGGTGATCGCGGCGAAGACACCACCGAAGCCGAGCACGGTCATCGCCATCGCGAGCAGGACTTGCGGGTTGCGGAAGGCGGTCAGCTCGCGGCGCAGGTGGGCGCCCTCGGGCCGGGGCATGGCGGGGACCAGCTTGGCGATGCCGAGCAGGCCGACGATGCCGAGCGCCGCGACGATGGCGAACGTGGTGCGCCAGCCGACGGCCTGCCCGATGTAGGTGCCGAGCGGCACGCCGACGATGTTGGCGACGGTGAGGCCGGTGAACATGGTGGCGATGGCGCCGGCCTTCTTGTCCGGGGCGACCAGTTCGGCGGCGACGACGGAGCCGATGCCGAAGAACGCGCCGTGGGCGAGCGAGGCGACCACGCGGCCGGCGAGCATCACGCCGAACGAAGGGGCGAGGGCCGAGACCAGGTTGCCGATCACGAACAGGCCCATCAGTAGCATCAGCATCCGCTTGCGGCTGACCTTGGTGCCGAGCACGGTCAGCAGCGGTGCGCCGATGACCACGCCGAGCGCGTAGCCGGTGACCAGCAGGCCCGCGGTGGGGATGGAGACGCCGTAGTCGGCGGCGATCTCGGGCAGCAGGCCCATGATCACGAATTCGGTGGTGCCGATGCCGAAGGCGCCGACGGCCAGAGCGAGCAGTGCGAGAGGCATTGGGCCCGACCCTTCTGTGATTGCTTGAGTGAGCTCCTTGCGTGTCTCGACAATAGTTGCATACGCGCGTTAAGTGCAAGCGCGGACTGTGGTTGTTCTCTGGATG
>NZ_JBHVER010000358.1:0-4363 GCF_042802195.1 Kitasatospora sp. NPDC057500
GGTCGAGTGTCAGGAGGTCTCGTAGTGGCTCGGGCGGCCGTTGCGCTCGACGAGGCGGCCGACCTTGGCGGCCTCCTCGCTGCGCAGCAGCTCCCACTCGCCGTCCTGGCGGTGCAGCACCGAGGAGTGCCACGGGGTCATCCACATGTCCGAGTGCTCAAGCAGCCGGATGCCGAACTTCAGCACGCCGACCTTCTGCGGGTGGATGGAGAGCCGGAACGAGCGGGGGTGCTGCTCGGCGATGAGGTCGCCCCAGGCGCGGCTGCGCTGGATGACGCCGTAGGCGCGCTGGCGGCAGTCCTTCTGCAGGGCGGACTTGGTGCCGGTCCAGCCGAAGGTGTCCTCGGTGAGGAAGCGGGTGATGCCGCGATAGAGCTTGGCGGTCTCCTCGTCGGTGAGCACCTGCTCGCGCAGCTCCTCCTTGGTCGGCGCGTACTGGGCGTGCACCCGGGCGCGCTTCTCGTCGAAGGGCAGGTCGCCGAGGACGGCCCGCAGGTCGAAGGTGTCGAGGTTGGTCAGGCCCTCGCGCTCGATCAGCGCCGCCAACTCGTCCGAGTACTGGTCGATGTTGTCGTCGGGCACGTGGATGAGGTCGCCGAAGATGTGCCCGTCGGAGCAGATCAGGATCTTGGCGCCGGGCTCGTAGACCTTGCCGATCTCCTCGGCCAGCCGGTTGAGGAAGGTGAGCGAGAGCCGCTCGCCCTCGTCGGGCAGGTGGCCGAGCACCTTGGCGAGGTTGGGGGACTTGCAGGGGAACCCGGGCAGGGTGAAGAGGATCGGGTCCCCGGCGGTGATGAAGTCCGCCAACTGCTCCATCTGGAGCGGGAAGTCGGCGGGCGCGGCGTCGACCTCCGGGTCGGAGGCGCGGCGGTGCGGGAGCAGCAGGTCAAGGATCTCGGCGGAGATCCGGGTGATGGTCTGCTGGTCCGGGACGGTGTACCCGGCGCTGGTCTGCGCGGTGGTCGCGTCACTCCCGGTGCTGACGGCCTGGGAGTTGCTGGAGCTGCTGGTGACGGTGCCGGCGGGCGGCATGGTGGTCCTCCACGGAACGGTGATCGGGCTTCGGGCAGGCGGAGCCACGCCCCGGCGGTGGTCGCCGGGACGCTGTGGTGGATGCAGGGAGAAGCGTGGTCGCCCCTTCGCAGAAGCTCAGATCCGCCGGTCGTAGGCGACCGGGAGCAGGTTCACCCCACGGGCCAGGACGGCGGGAACCCAGGCGAGAGCGTCGATGTCCTCGTCGTCGGCGACGGACGGACGCAGCCCGGGCAGCCGGGTGAGCAGGGTGCCGATGGCGATCTGGAGCTCGGCCCGGGCCAGGGCGGCGCCGGGGCAGAAGTGGATGCCGTGGCCGAAGGCCAGGTGGGCGTTGGGGGAGCGGTCGAAGTCCAGGACGTCGGTGTCCGTGAACTGGTCCTCGTCGCGGTTGGCGGCGCCGAGCGAGACGATCACCGAGTCGCCGGCCGGGACGGTGGTGCCGTGCAGGTCGCTGTCCTCGGCGAAGAAGCGCCAGGTGGTGAGCTCGAACGCGCCGTCGTAGCGCAGCAGTTCCTCGATCGCCCGGGTGAGCAGGCCCGGGTCGGAGGCGGGTGCCTCGGGGTCGAGGGCGGCGCGCAGCCGGTCGAGCTGCTCCGGGTGGCGCAGCAGGGTGATCAGCATGGTGGTGATCTGGTTGGTGACCGGCTCCTGGCCGGCGACCAGCAGCTGGAACACCATCGAGTCGAGCTCTTCGGGGCTCAACTCACCGGCGTCGCAAGCGGCGACGAGCCGACCGAGCAGGTCCACGTCGGGCCCGGAGGGGTCGTGGGTGGCGCGCTTGTGCGTGACCACCTCGGCGATGTAGGTCTGCAGGCCGCGCAGCCGGCCCTCGTACGCCGGTCGGCCCGGGTCCTGCGGGCCGACCGGTTGCACCACCTTGCCCCAGTCGCGATCGAACTTGACCGCCAACTCCTGCGGGAGGCCGATCACTTCGGCCAGAACCCGGAAGGGGTAGTGGGCCGCGAAGCCGGCCACCAGGTCGGTGCCGCCGGCCGGGGCGGTCGGCGGAAGCTCGTCGATGAGCGCATCGGCCAGCTCCTGGATGCGCGGGCGCAGCCGCTCCACCCGGCGCGGTGAGAAGGCGTCCAGGACGAGCTTGCGCATCGTGGTGTGCTTCGGCGGGTCCTGGTGCAGCAGGTGCACCTGGAGCTGCGAGTGCTGCGGCTCGGGCATGATCGAGGCGAGCCGGCGCCAGTCCTCGTTGCCGAGCGCGTGGTTCTTGCCGAGCCGGGGGTCGTTGAGCGCCTCGTGGGCGGCCTTGTAGCCGGTGACCAGCCAGGCGCCGACCCCGCTCGGGAAGGTCACCCGGTGGACCGGGCCGGCCGCCCGCATCCGCCGGTAGAGGGGGTAGGGGTCGCTCTTGTACTCCGGGCCGGACAGCGGCACGGGGTCGGGGAGTTCGTCGTAGCCGAACGGGCAGCGGGGCCCGTCGGGCGCCTCGCCCGCCGCGGTCGGGTCGTGGACGGTTTCGGTCATTGCGGATGTTCCTCCGGTGTGGATCTGCCGTGTGCAGGCCGCGCGGTGACGATCTGTCACGCGGGGCTGCTGATCGTCCGGTCGGTGTCGGTGGTGCTCTCGGTGCCGGTGGTGCTTGCGGTGGTGCTCGTGGTGGTGCCGGTGGTGGTCTTGGCGCGGTCGGCGGGCTGGGCGGCCTTGGCGCCCGCGCCTGCCTTGGCGCTGCGGTGGTGCAGGGCGAGGAGGGCCACGGCGCAGGCGGCGGCGAGTCCGGCGACGGTGAGGCCGGCCCGCACGCCGGCGATCTCGGTGGTGCCGTACAGGGTGGCGGCGGTGCCCAGCGCGGGGCCGAGCGCGAAGCCGAGGCTGCGCGACAGCTGGACGGCCGAGCCGGCGGTGGCGAGCTGGTCGCGCGGGGCGGCGGTCATCACCAGGGCCTGGACCGGGCCGCCGTTGAGGCCCATGCCGGCGCCGGCCACGGCGAGCCGCCAGGCGATGTCCGGCGAGGACCAGCTGCTGTCCACCGGGACGAGCAGCAGCAGGCCGAGCGTGGTGACGCAGGCGCCGGTGAGCGCGGTCGGGCGGGCGCCCCAGCGGTCCGCGAGCCGTCCGCCGAAGCGGCCGGCCACCACCATGCCGAGCGGGAACGCCAGCATGGTGAGCGCGGTGGTGGTCGCGCTCACACCGGTCTCCCGGCGCAGGTGCTGGGCGAGCAGGAAGTGGGTGGCGGCGAAGCCCGCGGCGAGTGCCAGCACCGAGCCGTTCACGGGGGCGGTGCGGGAGACGCGCAGCACGGTGGCGACCGGGCGCCCGCCGGGGCGGCGCAGCCAGATCAGCAGCAGTGGCACGGAGGGCAGCGTGAGCAGCAGCCAGAGCGGCGCGTCCGGGGCGAGGGTGAGCCCGAGCAGGACGGCGCCGATCGCCGAGCCGATCAGCGCGGCGTCGCCGAGCGAGCCGGCGTCGGGCAGCCGCAGCCGCTTGCCGCCGCGGGTGGCGTTGCGGTGCGCGATCAGCCAGGCGGCCAGGCAGATCGGCAGCTTGACCAGGAAGATCGCCCGCCAGCCGACGTGGTCCAGCAGCAGGCCGCCCATCACCGGGCCGGTGACGGCGCCGAGCGGGCCCAGGGTGGCGGGCACGCTCATCGCGCGGCCGCGCAGTTCGGGGCGCACGGAGGTGGCGGCGAGGACCGGCATCAGGACGAACAGCACGGCGCCGAAAGCGCCTTGGGCGAGGCGGGCGGCGATCAGCCAGCTCGCCCAGGGCGCGGCGGCGGCCAGGACGCTGCAGAGCGCGAAGCAGGCGACGGCCAGCAGCAGTGCGGCGCGCAGGCCGACCTGGTCCAGCCACCGCCCGGCGGGCAGCAGTAGGGCCACCAGGGGGAGCTGGTAGCCGAGTACGGCCCACTGGGCGGTGGTGGGGGAGACGTCGAAGGCTTTCGCGATGTCCGTGAGCGCGAGGTTCACGACGTTCATGTCGAGCATCGCGACGAAGGAGAGCAGGCCCGCGGCGAAGACCAGGCTCCACCGGTCCTCCGCCCCGGCCGGGCTGCTACCCGGTGCGCCGACGGCGGGAGACTGCTGCGTTGCCATGGGTCATCCTCCGTTCCCCCCGTGCTGTCCGGACACCACCTCGGCGGCGGCGTCCGGTACAGCAGTCGGAGGCACCCGGGTCCGGGTTCCGAACAGGTGGGGGATTTTTGAGGCTTGGCCGGATCATGACGACGGTGGCTGATCTTGCCCGAGGCCGGGAGCCGGGAGCCGGGCCGCTGACGGCTGACAACTGACAGATTTCAGATAACAGATGACGGATGACAGATTTTGAAATCTGTCATCCGTCATCCGTCAGCGGCCGGGTGTCGAACGTGCCGTCGGGG
>NZ_JBHVER010000359.1:1519-2854 GCF_042802195.1 Kitasatospora sp. NPDC057500
TGAGGTGGGTGTCTGGTCGTTGTTTGAGAACTGCACAGTGGACGCGAGCATCTGTGGCCAAGTTTTTAAGGGCGCACGGTGGATGCCTTGGCACCAGGAACCGATGAAGGACGTGGGAGGCCGCGATAGGCCCCGGGGAGCTGTCAACCGAGCTTTGATCCGGGGGTGTCCGAATGGGGAAACCCGGCAGTCGTCATGGGCTGTCACCCGCTGCTGAACACATAGGCAGTGTGGAGGGAACGCGGGGAAGTGAAACATCTCAGTACCCGCAGGAAGAGAAAACAACCGTGATTCCGGGAGTAGTGGCGAGCGAAACCGGATGAGGCTAAACCTTGGGCGTGTGAGACCCGGCAGGGGTTGCGCTTGAGGGGTCGTGGGTTTTTTCTTGATCGGTCTGCCGGCCGGTCGGCGAGTCAGAAACCGTATGGATAGTCGAAGGACATGCGAAAGGTCCGGCGTAGAGGGTAAGACCCCCGTAGACGAAATCTGTACGGCTCGCTTGAAGAACACCCAAGTAGCACGGGGCCCGAGAAATCCCGTGTGAATCTGGCGGGACCACCCGCTAAGCCTAAATATTCCCTGGTGACCGATAGCGGATAGTACCGTGAGGGAATGGTGAAAAGTACCGCGGGAGCGGAGTGAAATAGTACCTGAAACCGTGTGCCTACAAGCCGTGGGAGCGTCGTTCGCCAGCTTGCTGGCGGGCCGTGACTGCGTGCCTTTTGAAGAATGAGCCTGCGAGTTTGCGGTGTGTAGCGAGGTTAACCCGTGTGGGGTAGCCGTAGCGAAAGCGAGTCCGAATAGGGCGGTTGAGTTGCATGCCCAAGACCCGAAGCGGAGTGATCTAGCCATGGGCAGGTTGAAGCGGAGGTAAGACTTCGTGGAGGACCGAACCCACCAGGGTTGAAAACCTGGGGGATGACCTGTGGTTAGGGGTGAAAGGCCAATCAAACTCCGTGATAGCTGGTTCTCCCCGAAATGCATTTAGGTGCAGCGTCACGTGTTTCTTGCCGGAGGTAGAGCACTGGATAGGCGATGGGCCTCACCGGGTTACTGACCTTAGCCAAACTCCGAATGCCGGTAAGTGAGAGCGTGGCAGTGAGACTGTGGGGGATAAGCTCCATGGTCGAGAGGGAAACAGCCCAGAACACCGACTAAGGTCCCTAAGCGTGTGCTAAGTGGGAAAGGATGTGGAGTCGCAGAGACAACCAGGAGGTTGGCTTAGAAGCAGCCACCCTTGAAAGAGTGCGTAATAGCTCACTGGTCAAGTGATTCCGCGCCGACAATGTAGCGGGGCTCAAGCACATCACCGAAGTCGTGTCATTGCAGCAATAC
>NZ_JBHVER010000359.1:2948-4344 GCF_042802195.1 Kitasatospora sp. NPDC057500
GCCTGAGACCTGATGCCGAGCCGATTGTGGTGAAGTGGATGATCCTATGCTGTCGAGAAAAGCCTCTAGCGAGTTTCATGGCGGCCCGTACCCCAAACCGACTCAGGTGGTCAGGTAGAGAATACCGAGGCGTTCGGGTGAACTATGGTTAAGGAACTCGGCAAAATGCCCCCGTAACTTCGGGAGAAGGGGGGCCATTCCTGGTGACGAGTCTTGCACTCCGAGCTGGGGGTGGCCGCAGAGACCAGCGAGAAGCGACTGTTTACTAAAAACACAGGTCCGTGCGAAGCCGTAAGGCGATGTATACGGACTGACGCCTGCCCGGTGCTGGAACGTTAAGGGGACCGGTTAGCTCCATTTCGGTGGGGCGAAGCTGAGAACTTAAGCGCCAGTAAACGGCGGTGGTAACTATAACCATCCTAAGGTAGCGAAATTCCTTGTCGGGTAAGTTCCGACCTGCACGAATGGCGTAACGACTTCTCGACTGTCTCAACCATAGGCCCGGTGAAATTGCATTACGAGTAAAGATGCTCGTTTCGCGCAGCAGGACGGAAAGACCCCGGGACCTTTACTATAGCTTGATATTGGTGTTCGGTTCGGCTTGTGTAGGATAGGTGGGAGACTTTGAAGCCGTGACGCCAGTCATGGTGGAGTCGTCGTTGAAATACCACTCTGGTCGTGCTGGATGTCTAACCTGGGTCCGTGATCCGGATCAGGGACAGTGTCTGGTGGGTAGTTTAACTGGGGCGGTTGCCTCCTAAAGGGTAACGGAGGCGCCCAAAGGTTCCCTCAGCCTGGTTGGCAATCAGGTGTTGAGTGTAAGTGCACAAGGGAGCTTGACTGTGAGACTGACGGGTCGAGCAGGTACGAAAGTAGGGACTAGTGATCCGGCGGTGGCTTGTGGAAGCGCCGTCGCTCAACGGATAAAAGGTACCCCGGGGATAACAGGCTGATCTTCCCCAAGAGTCCATATCGACGGGATGGTTTGGCACCTCGATGTCGGCTCGTCGCATCCTGGGGCTGGAGTAGGTCCCAAGGGTTGGGCTGTTCGCCCATTAAAGCGGTACGCGAGCTGGGTTTAGAACGTCGTGAGACAGTTCGGTCCCTATCCGCTGTGCGCGTAGGAGTGTTGAGAAGGGCTGTCCCTAGTACGAGAGGACCGGGACGGACGAACCTCTGGTGTGCCAGTTGTTCTGCCAAGGGCATGGCTGGTTGGCTACGTTCGGGAGGGATAACCGCTGAAAGCATCTAAGCGGGAAGCCTGCTTCGAGATGAGCACTCCCACCTCCTTGAGAGGGTAAGGCTCCCAGTAGACGACTGGGTTGATAGGCCGGATATGGAAGCCCTGTGAGGGGTGGAGTTGACCGGTACTAATAGGCCGAGGGCTTGTCCTCAG
>NZ_JBHVER010000360.1:0-4344 GCF_042802195.1 Kitasatospora sp. NPDC057500
GCGCCCTCCCCGGTGGGGTGGGCCGCCCCCGCGGGCGGTGCGGCGAGCGGTCGGGCGGGCGGTCAGCCCTTCTGCATGACCTCGGGCTCGTGGCGGCGCTGGAGGCGGGTCACCACGATGCCGATGAGGACCGACATCACGATCAGGATCCCGGCGTCGAACCAGAACTGGCCGGCGTTGGGGCCCCAGATCGCGTCGTACTCGGGGTTCTGGAAGTCCTTGTTCCAGGGGCCGAGCAGGTGCGAGAGGTCCAGCGTGGTGGCGACCATGCCGGTGCCCCAGCGGGCCGGCATCAGCCAGGCGAACTGCTCCAGGCCGGGCTTGGAGAAGACCTGGAAGAGGCAGCCGGTGAAGACGACCTGGATGATCGCGAACATCACCAGCAGCGGCATGGTCTTCTCGGCGGTCTTGACCAGCGCGGAGATCGCCAGGCCGAACATCATCGAGGCGAAGCTGAGCAGGATCAGGCCGAGGCTCATCTCCAGGATCGGCAGGCTCTTGACGACCAGGCCGTCGGAGGGCAGCTTGCGCGGCAGGAAGCCGACGGCGGAGATGATCGCGCCCTGGACGACGCTGAAGAAGCCCAGCACGATGATCTTGGACATCATGTACGCCGAGCGGGAGAGCCCGGTGGCCCGTTCCCGTTCGTAGATCGCCCGTTCCTTGATCAGCTCGCGGACCGAGTTGGCCGCTCCGGAGAAGCAGGCGCCGATCGCCAGGATCAGCATGATCGTCGCGGCCCCGCTGTTCAGCCCCAGCTGGCTCTTGGGGTTGGGGGCCAGGCCGGCCTCGTTCGGGATCAGCACGCTGACCGCGCCGAGCACCGCCGGCAGCAGGATCGACAGCGCCAGGAAGCCGCGGTCGGAGGCGAGCACCGAGACGTAGCGGCGGATCAGCGTCCACAGCTGCGAGCCCCAGCTCTGCGGCTTGGGCGGGCGGACGGCCTCCTGCACGATCTGCGCGGACTGCACCGGCTGCACGGCGCCGGAGTCCACGTCGGCGGAGTACTGCTGGTAGTGCACCGAGCCCCGGTAGCGGCCGGCCCAGTCGTGGTCCGGGTAGTTCTCGAAGGCCTGGAAGATGTCGGCCCAGGTCTCGTACCCGAAGAAGTGCAGGGCCTCGTCCGGCGGGCCGAAGTACGCCACCGAGCCGCCCGGCGCCATCACCAGCAGCCGGTCGCAGAGCGCGAGTTCGGCCACCGAGTGGGTGACGACCAGGATGGTGCGGCCGTCGTCGGCGAGGCCGCGCAGCATCTGCATGACCTCGCGGTCCATGCCCGGGTCGAGGCCCGAGGTGGGCTCGTCCAGGAAGATCAGCGAGGGCTTGGTGAGCAGTTCCAGGGCGACCGAGACGCGCTTCTGCTGGCCGCCGGAGAGCGCGGTGATCCGGTTGTCGGCGCGCTTGTCCAGGCGCAGCTCGTAGAGGACCTCGTCGATCCGCGCCTCGCGCTCGCGCGCCTCGGTGTCGCCGGGGAAGCGCAGCCGGGCCGCGTACTTGAGGCCGGTGCGGACGGTCAGCTCCTTGTGCAGGATCTCCGACTGCGGCACCAGGCCGATCCGCGAGCGCAGCTCGGCGAACTGCTTGTAGAGGTTGCGGCCGTCGTAGAGGACGTCGCCGCGGTCGGCCGGGCGGTAGCCGGTGAGGGCGCGCAGCAGGGTCGACTTGCCGGAGCCGGACGGTCCGATGACGGCGACCAGGGACTTCTCCGGGACGCCGAAGCTGACGTCGTTGAGCAGGATCTTCTTGCCGCCCTTGTGCTCGACCTCGACGGTCAGGTGGCGGGCGGAGAAGGAGACCGCGCCGGTGTCGACGAACTCCTGGAGCTGGTCGCCGACCAGCACGAAGCTGGAGTGGCCGACGGTCAGCCGGTCCTGGGCGCCGATCAGCTGGCGCTCGACGCGCTGGCCGTTGAGGAAGATGCCGTTGTGGCTGCCGAGGTCGACGATCTCGTAGCGGCCGTCCGGCAGCTGGCGCAGCTCGGCGTGGTGGCGGGAGACCTGGAGGTCGGAGACGACGATGTCGTTGTCGAGCGCGCGGCCGATCCGGATGGTCTTCATGCCGGCGGTCAGGTTGCGGATGATCGTCGGCTGCGGGCCGCCGTCGTGCTCGGCGGGCGACGGCTGCGGGAAGCCCTGCTGCTGCGGGAACGGCTGCGCGTGCGGCGCCTGGACGTGCTGCGGCTGCGCGTGCGGCGGCTGCGGCTGGACGTGCTGCTGCGGCCACTGCTGCTGGTGCGGCGGCTGGGCTGCCTGTGCCTGCTGCGGGTAGTGCTGCTGCGCCGCCGGGGCCTGCCACTGCTGCTGCGGCGGCTGGACGGCGTGCGGCTGCGGGGCGGGGCTGCGGCTGGTGGTCGCCTCGTGCCAGGCCTGCGCCTGGGCGGCGGGCTGGGCGGCCGGCGCGGAGAAGGCGAGCCGGGGGCCGTTCTCGGCGTTGCCGAGGTTGACCACGGCGCCCGGGAACAGCTGCGCCTGCATCGTGCGGGCGCCGCCGGTGTAGGTGCCGTTGGTGCTCCCGTGGTCGTCCAGCTGCCAACCGGCCCCGTTGAACGAGATGGTGGCGTGCTGCCAGGAGACCCGCGCGTCGTCGAACTGGAAGTCCGACTGCGGGTTGCGACCGATGGTGTAGGACCGCCCGGGTTCCAGGACCCGCTGCTGTCCGTTGATCTCGATGACGAGTTGCGGCACTGCTCGTCTGCCCCGCTCTCTCGGTTCCCCCGATGGTGCGCCCCGGTCAGGTCGGGGCGAAATGATCGTGAATCTGACGGGGGAATCATTCCAGCCCGCCGGGCGCGGGTGAAAGCCGCCCCCGCGGACTGTGACCAGGCGGCAACGATTCGCGGACCGCCCTTGTACGACCGGCTCCGCCGCAGGTCCGGGCACCGGTCCCGGGGGCGGTCCGGGCGCCGGTCGGCAGGCCGCCCCGGGGACGGTCGGCAGGCCCGTCCCAGGGCTCGCCCGGAGGCCGTCCACGACCCGGACGGGTGCCGTCGCCGCGCCGGGCTGCGGGTAGCGTGGGAGGCACCATGAACGCATCGCCCTTGGCCGCCGAGCCGCTCACCGCCCCGCAGCCCCGGACCGAGGACGGGCGCACCCTGCTCGTCAAGGTGTTCGGCAAGGACCGTCCCGGTATCACCACCGGGCTCTTCGCCACCCTGGCCGGGTACGGCCTGGAGGTCGTCGACATCGAGCAGGTGGTGACCCGTGGCCGGATAACGCTGTGCGTCCTGGTCACCGCCCCCGCCGCGCCCGGCGCCGAGGGCGGTCTGCGGGCCCTGGTGCACCGCTGGGCCGAGGACCAGAAGCTCCAGGCCGAGATCATCTCCGGCATCGGCGACAACCGGCCGCGCCGCGAGGGCCGCTCGCACGTCACCGTCCTCGGCCACCCGCTGACCGCCTCCGCGGTCGCCGCGCTCACCTCCCGGATCACCGAGTCCGGCGGCAACATCGACCGCGTCTTCCGGCTCGCCAAGTACCCGGTGACCGCCGTCGAGCTGGCCGTCTCGGGCGTGGCCACCGAGCGGCTGCGCGCCGAGCTGGCGCTGGAGGCGGCCACCCAGCGGGTGGACGTCGCGGTGGTGGCGGCCGGGCTGGAGCGGCGGGCCAAGCGGCTGGTCGTCATGGACGTCGACTCGACGCTGATCCAGGACGAGGTGATCGAGCTGTTCGCCGCCCACGCGGGCTGCGAGGCGGAGGTCGCCGAGGTGACGGCGGCGGCGATGCGCGGCGAGCTGGACTTCGCCGAGTCGCTGCACGCCCGGGTGGCGCTGCTGGCCGGGCTGGACGCCTCGGTGACCGACAAGGTCCGCGCGGAGGTGCGCTTCACCCCGGGTGCCCGCACCCTGATCCGCACGCTCCAGCGGCTGGGCTTCCAGGTGGCGGTGGTGTCCGGCGGGTTCACCCAGGTCACCGACCACCTGGTGGAGCAGCTGGGGCTGGACTTCGCGGCGGCGAACACCCTGGAGGTGGTGGACGGGAAGTTCACCGGCCGGGTGGTCGGCGAGATCGTCGACCGGGCGGGCAAGGCGCGCTGGCTGACCCGGTTCGCCGAGCAGGCCAAGGTGCCGCTGGAGCAGACGGTGGCGATCGGCGACGGCGCCAACGACCTGGACATGCTGAACGCGGCCGGGCTGGGCGTGGCGTTCAACGCGAAGCCGGTGGTGCGGCAGGCGGCCGACACCGCCGTGAACGTGCCGTTCCTGGACACCGTGCTCTACCTGCTCGGGATCACCCGCGAGGAGGTCGAGGCGGCCGACGTCCTGGACGGTGCGGACGAGGACGGCGCTCCGGCGGCCGGCTGACGGGCCGCGTGGCGAACGGCTGAGGGGCGTGCGGACCTGGTCCGCAC
>NZ_JBHVER010000361.1:0-4308 GCF_042802195.1 Kitasatospora sp. NPDC057500
GCGCCGGACCGGTCGGTACCCGGTCCGCCGCGGGCGGGGCCGCTCGGCAGGTCAGTACGAACCCGCCCCGATCTCGGCCACCGCGCCCGGCCGGCCCGGCTTCCAGCCGAGGGCGGTACGGGCGGCGGCGCCGCTGACGCTCTGGTCGAGGGCGAGGGCGTCCGCGAAGAGCGCTCCGAAGACCTCGGCGGCCTTCTCCACGGGCACCACGTGCGGATCGGCGGGCACACCGGCGGCCCGCCCGGCGGCGCGGGCGAGGTCGCGCACGGGCACGGCCGGCTCGCCGACGCCGTGCCAGAGCGTGCCCGGCTCGGCCCGCTCGACCGCGGCCACGAACAGCTCGGCCAGGTCGTCCACGTGGACGGTCGGCCAGCGCACGCCTTCCTCGCCGTAGTACTCGGGCGTCCCCTGCGTACGGGCCCGGTCGACCAGGATGGCGGGGATGCCGCCGCCGCGCCCGTACACGATGGCGGGGCGGACGACGACGGCCCGCACCCCCTCGGCGGACTCGGCCAGCACCCGCTGCTCGATCCGCGGACGGTAGCCGACGATGTCGATCGGGTTGACCGGCGCCCGCTCGCCGACCTCCTGCTCCTCGCCGGTGGCGCCGAGCACCCAGACACCGCTGGTGTAGACGAAGGGGTGGCCGGTGCCGCGCAGGGGAGTGGCGAGCGCCTTGATGGCGGCGGTGTCGACCTCGGCGTCGCCGCTCGGCGGCGCCAGGTGGATCACGGCCTCGATGTCGGGAGTGACCGCGCCTTCCAGCGAGGCCGGGTCGGCGGTGTCGCCGACCACCTGGGCGTGCCAGCCGCGGCCGGGCTGCGGCTCGGCGCTCCGGGTGAGCGCGACGACCTGGTGGCCGGCGGCGATGAGGTGTTCGGTGACGGCGGAACCGATGTAGCCGGTGGCGCCGGTGAGCAGGACCTTCATGGTGATCCCCCATAGTCAAAAATTTCGATATCGAAACTATAGGCAGGCCTGATCGGAGATGTCAAACACTTCCACGTCGAAATGTTAGACTCCGGGGCATGACGGAACCGGAACAGCAGTCGCAACACGACGGCGTCGACCGCATCATCGCCCAGTGGCACGCGGTCCGCCCCGACCTGGACGCCTCACCCATGGGCGTGATCGGCCGCATCTCGCGCGCCTCGCGCCTGCTGGAACGCGGGATCAAGGAGAACCTCGCCCTCCACGGCATCGAACCCTGGGAGTTCGACGTCCTGGCCACCCTGCTCCGCGCCGGTGCGCCGCACGTCCTCACCGCCGGCGAACTCAGCTCGGCCGCGATGGTCAGCTCCGCCGCCCTGACCAACCGCATCGACCACCTCGTGGAGAAGGGCCTGGTCGACCGGGCCGTCGACCCGGCCCACCGCCGCCGGGTGCTGATCTCCCTGACCGAGAGCGGCCGGGAACTCGCCGACCGGCTCGTCGAACACCACCTCGTCGGCGAGGAACGCCAGCTGGCCGGACTCACCGCCGCCGAACGCGAGCAGCTCGCCGGCCTGCTGCGCCGCGTCCTCGTCACCCTCGGCGACCAAGCCGAGGGGTAGCCGCCTCGCCCGCCCCTGCCGGGCGTTCGGCAGAAGCGGCAGCCGGCGTCACCGCCTTCGGCCCGCCCGCAGCTCCAACCGCCCCCCTTCGAAGCGGGCACGGAAGCCGCGGTCGTGCGAGACGGCGACCACCGCTCCCGGGAACGCCGCGATCGCCTGCTGGAAGTCCTCGACCAGGTCGAGCGCGATGTGGTTGGTCGGCTCGTCGAGGACCAGGAGGTCCGCGGGCCGGGTCACCAGGACCGCGATCTGCAGCCTGCGCTGCTGCCCCGCGGACAGGGCGGCGACCGGGACGTGCAGATCCTCCTCGCGGAACAGGCCCAGGGCCAGGAGCCGCCCGGCGCACTCGTCCGGATGGCCCGGCCGTCCGGCGGCGAACGCGTCGAGCAGCGGGAGCCGGGTCGAGCGCGCCGGCAGCTCCTGTGCGAGGTAGCCGATCCGCGCGGGACGGCGCGCCGTACCCGCGTCCGGCTCCAGGTCACCGGCCAGAACGCGCAGCAGCGTCGTCTTGCCCGCGCCGTTCTCGCCGGTGACCAGCAGCCGTTGCCCGGGCGCGACCGACAGGAGCCCGTCGAGACGCAGCCGCTCGCCGACCCGCACACCGTCGAGCTCGGCGAGCGCACCCCGGGCCGGCCCGTCTCCCGGCACCGCCGGGAGTCCCCCCTCCGGCGCCGACAGGTCCGTGGTGAAGCGCAGCGGCGCCGGCGGCTCCGCCACCGGACGGCGCCGCAGCCGCTCCAGATGCTCCCGGACGGCGCGCACCTGCCCGCCGAGCTTCGCCTCACTGGAGCGGCGGTGCTTGCCGAACCCCTGCCTCGGGTCCCGGCCGGTGGTGGCCAGCCGGCGGCCCGCCGCCTCCAGCAGTTCCTCCGCGCGGGCCACCTCCTCGACCCACTCCGCGTAGCGCTGCTGCGCACCGCGCCGGGCGGCGGCCTTCGCACTGCGGTAGCCGTCCCAGCCGTCGCCGTACCGGCGCACGGTGCGATCGTCCCGGTCGACCTCAAGGATCGTCGTGGCGACGCGCTCCAGGAAGCCGCGGTCATGGGTGACCGCGACGACGGTGCCGCGATGCGCGCGCAGGTGCTCCTCCAGCCAGCGCACGGCCGCCGCGTCGAGGTGGTTCGTCGGCTCGTCCAGCAGGAGCAGCTCCGGCGCGGCCGCCAGCACACAGGCGAGCGCGAGCCGCGACTGCTCCCCGCCGGACAGCGATCCGAGCAGCCGCTCACGCGTGATCCGCCCCAGCCCGAGCCCGTGCATCGCGGCCTCCACCCGGGCGTCCGCCTCGTACCCGCCCCGCTCCTCGTAGGCGATCAGCAGCTCCCCGTACGCGGCGAGCTCCTCCTCCGACGCCCCGCCCAGCGACTCCTCCGCCGCCCGGAGCCCTCGCTCCATCTCCCGCAACTCCGCCAGCGCATGATCGACGGCATCGCCCACCGTCCGATCCGCACCCGGATCGAGCGTCTGCGCGAGGTGGCCGACACCACCGGGGAACACGACGGTGACCTCCCCGCCGTCCGCCGCCTCCGCCCCGGCGAGCAACCTCAGCAGCGTGGACTTCCCGGCACCGTTCTCGCCGATGACGGCGGCCTTCTCACCCGGCCGCACGGTGAAACAGACCTGGTCGAGGACGACCCGGGTCCCGTAGGACTTGGTGACGTCCTTCACGGACAACTGCGCCGCCGCCGCACGGCCAACGGCGGACAGGACAGGACGGGCGCGTTCGCGCATGAGACTTTCCCTGGGCATACGAAGGGTCCACGGGCAGCAGAAACGGCGGCAACGGCCGTGCCCGGACTCAGACGAAGAAGAGGAAAGCCATGCCCCCACCATAACAACCCCGCTGGCGGGGGCCCGGATTCGACGGTGCTCGAAGGGCTTTGCCGGGCCGGGACGCGCGGGGCGAGAGTGAGCGCGTCGGCCGGTACGACCGGCCGCTCCAGTCACCGTCCGAACAACAACACCGGGGAGTTCCCATGCGCCGTTCGTCCGGCATCCACACCCGCCTGCGCGTCACCGCCGTGGCCCTCGCGGCCTCGGCCTGCCTCCTCAGCGGTGCCGCCTCCGCCCAGGCCACCCCGGCCGCAGCCGCATCGACCGGTTCCGCACCGACCGCAGCCGCATCGGTCTCCGCGACCGAGATGGCCAAGTTCATGGGCAGCGGGACGGGCGGTTCGATGGGCTCGGCCATCGAGAGTGCGGCGAACGTGGCCTACGTCTACGCCCAGGCGGCCGGCTGGCAGCGGAGCCAGTGCTACCTCCTCGGCTCCGAGGTCAGGTCGACCGGCTCCGGCTGGTTCACCGCGGTTGCCCAGGTGTTCTGTCAGCGCTGAGCCCCCGACCAAGGCCCATCAGGAACGAAAGAGGAAACCACCATGAAGTCGATACTCGTCCGGTCCGGCGCCGCCCTCGTCCTCGCCGGCCTGGCCGCCCTCGCACCGGGCGCCGCGCACGCCACCGCCGTCGTCCAGGAGACCCAGCAGTTCACGGGCTCCGCCTACGAGAACAGCCCCAAGGAGGCGAAGCGCGAGGCCGAGAACGAGGCCCGGCGACGGGCACTGATCAGCGGCTTCCTCAACGAGCAGTGCGTGCTGCTCTACGCCGAGTCCTACCGGCTCGCACCCGGCTACTACGCGGCCAACGCCGCGATCAGCTGCACCCGCTGACCCTCCGCGGTCGAGGCGCCGCCCACGTGCGGGGAGATGAGTACGTTCGGCAGCGCGAACAGCGGGTGCCCCTGCGGCAGCGGCTCGGGATC
>NZ_JBHVER010000362.1:0-4259 GCF_042802195.1 Kitasatospora sp. NPDC057500
GGTGGCGCCCTTCGGTGCTTCGCTGGTGCTCGTCACTCGCGGTCAGATCTCGCCGCGGAGCTTGGCCAGCGCCTCCGCGAGGATCGCCTCGCCGTCGGCGTCGGTGCGCCGCTCACGGACGTAGGCGAGGTGGGTCTTGTACGGCTCGTTGCGGGACGGCGCGGGCGGGTTGTGCTCGTCCTGGCCGGCCGGGAAGCCGCAGCGCGGACAGTCCCAGGTCTCCGGGATCACCGCGTCGGCCGCGAAGCTGGGCCGGGTCTCGTGCTTGTTCGCGCACCAGAAGGAGATCCGGTTGCGGGGGGCGGATTCGCCGCGCTCCGCCTCGCCCATCGGGCCGGCTCCGACCCTGCTGCCACGGATGGCGTTGCCACTTGCCACGGTCTGACTCCCTGCGTGCTGGTGCGCCGACGCGCGCGACGCGCGTCGGTGGCGAAAGTCGTCCTAGTGTAAGCAGGAGTTAAGCATGCGCCACCCACCGGCTCCGCCCCGGACCTTTCCAGGATAGGCCGCGGGGCGACGGGGCGTCAGAGGTATGTCATCCCTTGTACTTCATGACCAGACCGAGCACCACGAGGCAGGCGAACCAGCCGAGGCCGACCACGACCGTGATGCGGTCCAGGTTGCGCTCGGCCACCGCCGAACCGCCACCGGTGGACATCGCGCCGCCACCGAACATGTCCGACAGGCCGCCGCCCTTCCCCTTGTGCAGCAGCACCAGGAGGATCATCAGCAGGCTGAAGACGATCAGGGCAATCGAGAACCCGAGAACCACGACGGGACCAACTCTCTCGTATCTTCGGCGAAGGGGCCGGACCACGTCGGGTGGTCCGGCCCCAAAGCCTACGTTGCTGCGGCGGCGTTAGCCTACTGCCTGCTCACGGTACCGCACGATCTTGACGAACTCGTCGGCGTCCAGCGAGGCTCCGCCGATCAGGCCGCCGTCGATGTCCGGCTTGGCCATCAGGCCGGCCGCGCTCGACGACTTCACCGAACCGCCGTAGAGCACCCGGACCTTGCCGGCCAGCTCGGCGTCGTACAGCTCGGCGAGCCGAGCGCGGATCGCGGCGCAGACCTCCTGGGCGTCCTCGGGGGTCGCCACCTCGCCGGTGCCGATCGCCCAGACCGGCTCGTAGGCGACCACGATGGACTCGGCCTGCCCGGCCGGGATGTCCTGCAGCGCACCGTCGAGCTGGGCCAGCGTGTGCTCGACGTGGGTGCCGGCCTTGCGGACCTCCAGCGGCTCGCCGATGCACAGGATCGGGGTGATCCCGCTGCGGTAGGCGGCCTTGACCTTGGCGTTGACGATCTCCTCGTTCTCGCCGTGGTACTGGCGGCGCTCCGAGTGGCCGATCACCGCGTAGGCGCACTTCAGCTTGGCCAGCATCGGGCCGGAGACCTCGCCGGTGTAGGCGCCGCCGTCGTGCTGCGAGATGTCCTGCGAGCCGTACTTGATCTTCAGCTTGTCGCCGTCGACCAGGGTCTGCACCGAGCGGAGGTCGGTGAAGGGCACCAGGACGGCCACCTCGACCGCCTCGTAGTCCTTGTCGGCCAGCGCGAAGGCCAGCTTCTGGGTGTGCTGGATGGCCTCAAGGTGGTTGAGGTTCATCTTCCAGTTGCCCGCCATCAGCGGGAGACGCTCAGTCATGCGTGATTCAGCCTTCCAGGGCGGTGAGACCGGGGAGCCGCTTGCCCTCCAGGTACTCCAGGCTCGCGCCACCGCCGGTCGAGATGTGCCCGAACTTCGTCTCGTCGAAGCCCAGGGTGCGGACGGCCGCGGCGGAGTCGCCGCCGCCGACCACGGAGAACGCGTCACTGTCGAGCAGGCCCTGCGCGACGGCCGCGGTGCCGCCGGCGAAGTCCGGGTGCTCGAAGACGCCCATCGGGCCGTTCCAGAACACCGTCTTCGCGTCGGCCAGCTTCTCGGCGAACAGCTTGCGGCTCTCCGGGCCGATGTCCAGGCCCAGCTGGTCGGCCGGGATCGCGTCCACGGCGACGACCGAGTGGGCCGTGGGGGCCTTGGCCTTGAGGTCCGGGAAGCCCCCGGAGACCACGACGTCCGTCGGCAGGACGAACTCGACGCCCCGCTCCTTCGCCTCCGCCAGGTAGCCCTGGACGGTCGGGATCTGGTCCTCCTGCAGCAGCGAGGTGCCGACCTCGTGGCCCTGGGCCTTGAGGAAGGTGAAGACCATGCCGCCGCCGATCAGGATCCGGTCGGCCTTCTGCAGCAGGTTCTCGATCACGCCGACCTTGTCGGAGACCTTGGAACCGCCGAGCACCACCACGTACGGGCGCTCGACGTCCTCCGTGAGGCGCTTGAGCACGCCCACCTCGGTGGCGATCAGGTCGCCGGCCGCGTGCGGCAGCAGCGCCGGCAGGTCGAACACCGAGGCGTGCTTGCGGTGCACCGCGCCGAAGCCGTCGCCCACGTAGAGGTCGGCCAGTGCGGCCAGCTGCCCGGCGAACGCCGCGCGCTCGGCGTCCTCCTTGCTGGTCTCACCCGCGTTGAAGCGCAGGTTCTCGAGCAGCGTGACCTCGCCGTCGGCCAGGGCGGCGACGGTGGCCTTCGCGCTCTCGCCCACGGTGTCGGCCGCGAAGGCGACCGGCCTGCCGAGGATCTCGCCGAGGCGGACGGCCACCGGCGCGAGGGAGAACTGCGGATCCGGCGCGCCCTTGGGGCGGCCGAGGTGGGAGGCGACGACGACCTTCGCGCCGCGCTCGACGAGCTTGGCGATGGTCGGGGCGACGGCACGGATCCGGCCGTCGTCGGTGATCGTGCCGTCGGACAGCGGAACGTTGAGGTCCGCGCGGACGAACACGCGCCTACCGGCGACGTCCAGATCTTCGATGGTCTTCACGGTCTTCGGTCTCCTGGCGAGATGGTGGAGCAGGGGACGGCACAACGTTGTGCCGTCCATGGGGAGTTGAGGGTGCGCAGACGGAGGGCCCGGACGGCTTCGCACATGCCTTCCGGGCCCTCCCCCCTACTTCACGTCAGCTCCCGCTGCGTCAGAGCCCGGCACCGACGAGGGTGGTCAGGTTGACGAGGCGGTTCGAGTAGCCCCACTCGTTGTCGTACCAGCCGAAGACCTTGACCTGGTTGCCCTGGACCATGGTCATCAGCGAGTCGAAGATCGTGGAGAACGGCGAGTTCACGATGTCGGAGGAGACGATCGGGTCCTCGGTGTACTGCAGGATGCCCTTGAGGGTGGTCTCGGAGGCCTTCTTGAAGGCCTCGTTGACCTCGGCGACGGTGACGTCGCGCTCCAGGGTGACCACGAGGTCGGTGATCGAGCCGGTCGGGACCGGGACGCGCAGCGAGGTGCCGTCCAGCTTGCCCTTGAGCTCCGGCAGGACCAGCGCGGTGGCCTTGGCGGCACCGGTCGAGGTCGGGATGATGTTGAGGGCCGCGGCGCGGGCGCGACGCAGGTCCTTGTGCGGGAAGTCCAGGGTGACCTGGTCGTTGGTGTACGCGTGCACCGTGGTCATCAGACCCTTGACGATGCCGAAGTTCTCGTTCAGCACCTTGGCCAGCGGCGCCACACAGTTGGTGGTGCAGGAGGCGTTGGAGATGACGGTGTGCTTGTCGCCGTCGTACTTCTCGTCGTTGACGCCCATGACGATGGTGATGTCCTCGTCGGTGGCGGGCGCCGAGATGATGACCTTCTTGGCACCGGCCGCGACGTGCTTCTTCGCCGCCTCGGCCTTGGTGAAGATGCCGGTCGACTCGATGACGATGTCCACGCCCAGCTCGCCCCAGGGGAGGTTGGCCGGGTCGCGCTCGGCGATGACCTTGAAGGTCTTGCCGTTGACGGTGATGCTGTCGGCGGTGTGCGACACCTCGCCCGGGAAGGTGCCCAGGATCGAGTCGTACTTGAGCAGGTGCGCCAGGGTCTTGGTGTCGGTCAGGTCGTTGACACCGACGATCTCGATGTCCGCGCCCTGGGCCTGAACCGCACGGAAGAAGTTGCGGCCGATGCGGCCGAATCCGTTGATGCCTACCCGGATCGTCACGAACCGATCTCCTCGTTAGGTACGCCGGACGCTATGCCGACGGGGTGGAATTTTGGGATGTCCCCGACCGCCTATGACCCTACCCCTCCGAGGCCGGGTAGAGCACATCAGGCGCCCGCGCAACCCCTGGCGTGGCGCGTGTTCACAACAATTCCAGGTCGTCCGGCCTTGCCCTCCCGGGCAGTTGGTCCCGGCCCCGCGCGAGGACCCCGGCGACGCCCCGTCCCACCCTCCGGACACGGCTCCGC
>NZ_JBHVER010000363.1:0-4245 GCF_042802195.1 Kitasatospora sp. NPDC057500
GTGTCCAGGGCGGTGGCGCGCGGGTGGGCGGCGCCGGCGGGCCGCCGCAGGTCGTAGCCGACGGCGCCGCCGGCCGGCACCAGCACCGCCGCGCCCGCGGCGGAGTCGGTGCCCGACCGGCCCGGCAGGTCGGGGCCGCCCGCGCAGCCCGGCGTGAGCGGCTGCCAGGCGCCGGGACCGGTGCCCTCGTGGTGCAGCCGGATCGCGCCGCCGCGCAGCGGGCCGTCCCAGCTGACGCCGACGTAGTGGATCGGGAAGTCGGTGCGCGCCCCGGTGGCCGCGCGCCCGGCCGCGGAGCGGGCCCGGGTGGCCGGCACCGTGACCGTGCGGGCACCCTGACCGGCCGGCGGGATGGCGCCCGGAGCGGCGGGGGCGGAGGGCGCGGCCGGGGCCGCGGCGTGTGCGGCCGGCGCGGTGGCGAGCACGGCGGCCGTGGCGCCGAGGGCGGTCACCAGGGTGCGGCGGCTGACGGCGGAGCTGGGTTCGGTCATCGGGATCCTGCTCTCGGTGCGTGCGAGGGAACGCGTTCTGACTGCTCGGAAGTCGATCATGAATCTACCGAACCCGTCGTTCCGGCCCGCAAGTTCGAACGACTCCTCTGCCCGAACGGGCACCCGCCGCGGGTCACCCCAGGATCCGCAGCGCGACCTCGGCCCGCCCGCCCACCGGCGCCCCGGCCCGCGCCAGCTCGGCGAGGTACAGGCAGACGTCCGCCCGCGCCGCCCGCGCCCCCGGCACCGCCAGGAAGGCCCGCGCCAGCTCCTCCGGGTCGCCCTCCCCGGCGGCCAGGCCGTACAGCAGCTTGCGCACCCCGGGCTCGAACGGGTCGTCCGGATCCTCGTACGGACACTCCACGAAGGCCTCCCACACCGGCGCCGCGGCCTCCGGACCCTCCGTCAGCAAGCGCAGCACCGCCACCTCCACCAGCACCGTCGAGGACGCCGCCACCTCCGGCGCCAACCCCTCCAGCAGCTCCCGGGCGTCCTCCGACCGCCCGTCGTGCCGGTACGCCGCCGCGAGGGCGCAGCGCACCGCGACGTCCGCCGGATCCCCGGCCAGCACGGCGGACAGGTCCGCCACCGCCTGCGCCGGACGCCCGGCCTGCCGGTGCGCCTGACCGCGCTCGGCGAGCGCCCAGGTGTAGTCCGGATTGTGGGCGAGCGCGGCGGACAGGTCCTCGATCGCCCCCTCCACCTCACCCGCCTGCCGGCGCGCCTGCCCCCGGGAGCCGAGCGCCCAGGCGTCGTCCGGTTCGAGCGCCAGCGCGGCCGTCAGATCGGCCACCGCCTCCTCCAGGTCCCCCGCCAGCCGGTGCGCCTCGCCCCGCAGCGCCAGCGCCCAGGCGTAGTCCGGGTCGACGACCAGGACGGCGCTCAGGTCCGCGATCGCGTCGTCCAGCCGCCCGGCCTGCCGGTGCGCCTGACCGCGCGCCCGCAGCGCCCACACGTCCGACGGGTCCAGCTCCAGCGCCGCCGAAAGATCGGCGACGGCCTCCTCCAGCCGGCCCGCCTGCCGGTGCGCCTCGCCGCGCTCGGCGAGCGCCCACGCGTACTCCGGGTCCAGCTCCAGCGCCGCCGAAAGATCGGCGACGGCCTCCTCCAGCCGCCCGGCCTGCCGGTGCGCCTCGCCGCGCTCGCCGACGGCCCACGCGTAGTCGGGGTTGAGCGCGAGCGCGGCGGTGAAGTCCGCGACGGCCTCGTCCAGCCGCCCGGCCTGCCGGTGCGCCTGGGCGCGCGAGCCGAGCGCCCACGCGTTCTCCGGGTTGAGCGCCACCGCGGCCGTGAAGTCGGCCACCGCCTCCTCCGGGCGGCCCGCCTGGCGGTGCGCCTCGCCGCGCTCGGCGAGCGCCCACGCGTTGTCCGGGTTGAGCGCGAGCGCGGCGCTCAGATCGGCGATCGCCTCGTCCAGCCGGCCCGTCTGCCGGAACGCCTGGCCCCGGGAGCTCAGCGTCCAGGCGTCGTCGGGGTCCAGCGCGAGCGCCGCCGTGAAGTCGGCGATCGCCTCGGCCGGGCGGCCCGCCATCCGCAGCGCCTCGCCGCGCTGGGTGAGCGCCCAGGCGTACTGCGGGTCGAGCAGGATGGCCGCGGTGAGGTCGGCCACCGCCTCCTCCAGCCGCCCGGCCAGCCGGTGCGCCTGGCCGCGCGAGCCCAGCGCCCAGGCGTCGTCCGGGTCCAGCACGAGCGCCGCCGTGAAGTCGGCCATCGCCTCCTCGACCAGTCCCGCCAGCTGCCGGGCCTCGCCGCGCCGCGACAGCGCCCAGGCGTACTCCGGGTCGAGGGCCAGCGCGGCGGTGAAGTCGGCCAGCGCGCGCTCGTGGTGGCCGTGCCAGTTGAGCACGCGTCCCCGGTAGGCGAGCGCCTGCGGCAGATCGGCGGCGATCGCGACGGCCTGGTCGAGATCGGCGAGCGCGTCGTCGTCGCGGTCCTCGACGAAGTACTGGTAGCCGCGGTGGGTGAGCGCCCAGGCCCGCACCCGGGCGGGCAGCCCGGGACCGGCCAGCGCGCCGAGCGTCTCCAGGACGGGCTGCTCGCCGCCCGCCGCCGCGTGGATCCGGCGGGCCCAGCGGACCAGCTCGGCGTCGTCGCTGTCCAGCGCGGCCTGGCCGAGCATCTCCGCCCACGGCGCCAGCGCGTCCGGCGCGTCCCCGGCGGTGCGCGCGGTGTGCTCCAGCGCCAGCGCCAGATGGGCCAGCGGGTCCGCGCAGAGCAGGTGGTAGAGCTCGTTCAGCAGCGGCCGGCGCCAGCGCGGATCGGCCCCGTGCCGGGCCGCCGGCAGGTACTGCTCGACCGCCGTGCGCGCGGCGGCGTGGTGCTCGGCCAACCGGGTGTGCGCGGCCGTCCACTCCCGGGGGGTGTGGATCCGGCGCCGGCGCACCATGCTGGTGCGGACCACGGCGTGGTACTGCAGGAAGTCACCGCGCCCGGTCACGAAGGGCTGCGCCGACAGCCAGGCCCAGGCGGCCGGCTCGGCGTGCGGCACGGCGCAGGCGAACAGGTCCTGGTTGAGCTGCAACGGCAGCGCCGCCGCCAGCACCGTCTCCCGGCGCTCCTGCTCGGGGATCCACTGCAGGAAGCGCACCACCGCCTGGTCGACCATGTCCGCGCCGACGTCGGCGACCTCCTCGACCGCGCCGGGGTCGGCGGCCGCCAGCAGCGCCACCAGCAGCGGCAGCCGCATCGACATCCGCAGCACCGCGTCGACCACCAGCGGGTCGGTCACCCCGCGGGCCGCCAGCAGGTCACGGGCCTCCTGCTCGGTGAACACCTCCAGCGGCACGTCCACCAGGACCGGCCGCCACGGCGCCCACTCGCGCTCGGCCAGCTCGTCCCGGCCTGCCAGCACGAAGAGCACCTCCAGCGGCAGCGGGCCGAACGCGTCGTCGAGGATCTCCCGCAGCCAGCCGTCGAGGTAGCGGCCGGTCAGCTCCCAGGTGTCGAGGAACAGCACGATCCACGGCCGCCGCCCCCGGTCCCGGTCGCGCTCGCAGAGCCGGGTGAGCTCGGCGACGAACGCGCGGCTGAGCGCCGACTCCTCGACGTCGCCGCCGCGCCGGCGCTGGCGCACCCCGGCGATCAGCCGCTCGGCGCCCTGCGCCACGGCGTCCGGGTTGGCCATCGCCGCGACCACGCCCGCCCCCGGCAGCACCGAGGCCGCCCCGAACGCCGCCTGGGTCACCATCCGGGTCGGCAGCGAGGCTCCCTCCCCGCCGGGCGGCTGCTCCGGCTCGCGGTCCGCCGCGGCCTGCAGCGAGCGCCGGTACTGCTCCACCGCCTTGTCGAACTCCCGCAGCGGACCGGCCTGTTCGGCGAGCTGGCGGGCGAGCGCGGTGAGCGCCGTCTCGACGCCGTGCACATCGGTCTCGTCGACCACCGCGGTGAGCGCCCCGGCCCGCCGGGCCGCCTCGCGCCACTGGGCGAGCAGGGTGGACTTGCCGACCCCGCCGACCCCGCGCACATGGAACAGGAAGTCCGCCGGATCCGGCCCGGAGTCCGGGTCGGGGTCGCGGGCCAGGTTGTCGACGAACAGCGCCAACTGGGTCCTGCGGCCGATGAACTGGGCTCCGGTGCGCCGGCGTACCGCCTCCGCGCGCGACAGCCGTCTCCGTGCCTGTGCCATGCCACCCCCTGCCGCCCACCCGGCGGGCCGCGCCGACCACGAGTCCGGTGCCGCCGGTGCCGCTGTCGTGAGGACGACGGTAGTGAATCGGCCCCGGGGTTGTCCCGCTTTCGGCCGTCCTCCGTGCGC
>NZ_JBHVER010000364.1:0-4216 GCF_042802195.1 Kitasatospora sp. NPDC057500
ACGGGGCGGCCGGTGGCGGGAGCGGTGTGGGTGGTCCAGTCGACGGGCGCGCCGTGGGCGTGGAGTTGGGCGGCGGAGGTGAGGAACTGGGTCCAGTCGCCCTTGTGGCGGCGGAGGGTGCCGGTGGTGTGGGTGGGGGTGTCGGTGTGGTCGGTGTGGTTGAGGATGTCTTGGATGCTGGTGGTGAGGACGGGGTGGGTGCTGATCTCGATGAGCTGGTGGTGGCCGTCGGTGATGAGGGTGTGGGCGGTGTCGGTGAACAGGACGGTTTGGCGGAGGTTCCGGTACCAGTACTCGGTGTCGAGGGTGGTGGTGTCGGTGGTGAGGGTGCCGGTGACGGTGGAGTAGAAGGGGGTGTGGCCGGTCTGGGGGGTGATGTCGTGCAGGTCGTTGAGGAGTTGGTTGCGGATGACTTCGACGTGGGCGGAGTGGGAGGCGTAGTCGACGGGGATGGTGCGGGCGTCGATGTGCTGGTCGGTGCAGGCGGCTACGAGCTCGGCGAGGGCGGTGGCGTCGCCGGAGACGATGGTGGTGGCGGGGCCGTTGAGGGCGGCGATGCTGATGCGGTCGGTCCAGGGGGCGAGGAGGGCTTCGGCCTGGTCGGCGGGCAGGGGGAGGGAGACCATGCCGCCTTGGCCGGCGATTTGTCGTAGGGCTTGGGAGCGGAGGGCGACGATGCGTGCGGCGTCGGGGAGGGTGAGGATGCCGGCGGTGTGGGCGGCGGCGATCTCGCCCTGGGAGTGGCCGATGACGGCGTGGGGCTGGACACCGTGGGACTGCCAGAGGGCGGCGAGGGAGACCATGGTGGCGAACAGGGTGGGTTGGACGACGTCGATGCGTTCCAGGGAGGGGGCGTCGGGGTGGTCCTGGATGACGTCGAGGAGTGACCAGTCGACGTGCGGGGCCAGGGCGTCGGCGCAGGCGTGGATGTGGTCGCGGAAGACGGTGCTGGTCCGGAAGAGGTCGCGGCCCATGCCGGCCCATTGTGAGCCCTGACCGGGGAAGACGAACGTGGTCTTCCCCCGTCCCTGCCCCCGGTGGTCGGTGGGCCCGGTGACGAGGTGGGGTGAGGGCCGGCCCTCCTTCAGCGCGGTGAGTGCGTCGAGGAGGTCGCTGCGGTCGTGGGCGATGACGGCGGCGCGGTGGTCGAAGGCGGTGCGGGTGGTGGCCAGGGCGTGGGCGATGTCGCGGACGTCCACCTCCGGGCGGTCCGTCGCGAAGGCGTGCAGCTGAGCGGCCTGATCGGCCAACGCTTCAGGGGACTTGCCGGAGACCAGCCACACCTGGGGCCCGTCGACGGGTGTCTCTTCCGGGGCGCTGGTGTCGGTGGTGGGGGGTTGTTCGAGGATGAGGTGGGCGTTGGTGCCGCTGATGCCGAAGGAGGAGACGGCGGCGCGGCGGGGGTGGTCGGTGGCCGGCCAGGGGGTCTGTTCGGTGAGGAGGCTGATGTTGCCGGCGGTCCAGTCGACGTGCGGGGTCGGTGCGTCGATGTGGAGCGACTGGGGCAGGGTGCCGTGCTGCATGGCGAGGATCATCTTGATGACGCTGGCGACGCCGGCGGCGGCCTGGGTGTGGCCGATGTTCGACTTGATGGAGCCGAGGTGCAGGGGTTGGTCGGCGGGGCGGTCCTGGCCGTAGGTGGCGAGGAGTGCCTGGGCCTCGATCGGGTCGCCGAGGCGGGTGCCGGTGCCGTGGGCCTCGACGGCGTCCACCTGATCGGTGGTCAGGCCAGCGCTCGCCAGGGCCTGGCGGATGACCCGTTCCTGGGAGGGGCCGTTGGGGGCGCTGAGCTGGCTGCTCGTGCCGTCCTGGTTGACGGCGCTGCCCCGGATCAGTGCCAGCACGGTGTGCCCGTTGCGCTGGGCGTCCGACAACCGCTCCAGCATGACCAGGCCGACACCCTCGGCCCAGCCGGTGCCGTCGGCGGCCGCGGCGAAGGGCTTGCAGCGGCCGTCGGGCGAGAGGCCGCGCTGGCGGCTGAACTCGATGAAGGTGTTCGGGGTGGCCATGAGGGTGGCGCCGCCGGCGAGGGCGAGGTCGCACTCGTTGTTGCGCAGGGCCTGGGCGGCGAGGTGGAGGGCGACCAGCGAGGAGGAGCACGCGGTGTCGACGGTGACGGCAGGGCCTTCGAGGCCCAGGGTGTAGGAGATGCGGCCGGAGGCGATGCTGCCGGCGCTGCCGATACCGAGGTAGCCCTCCAGGTCCTTGGGCTTTTCCGGGAAGCGGGCGGCGTAGTCGTTGTACATGACGCCGGCGAACACCCCGGTGCGGCTGCCGCGCAGGGTGGACGGGTCGATGCCCGCGCGTTCGGTCGCCTCCCACGCGCACTCCAGCAGCAGGCGCTGTTGCGGGTCGATGGTCAGCGCCTCACGCGGGCTGATCCCGAAGAACTCCGCGTCGAACCCGTCCGCCTCGGACAGGAACCCGCCATGGCGCGAGTACGTCTTGTGCGGCGCGTCCGGATCCGGGTCGTACAGCGCCTCGGTGTCCCACCCGCGCTCCTCGGGGAAACCGGAAATCGCATCCGTGCCCCCCAGGACGAGACCCCACAATTCCTCGGGCGACCGCACACCACCGGGATAGCGGCACCCCATCCCCACCACCGCAATAGGCTCACGTGCTGCGGCAATGAGAAGTTGATTCTGCTGCCGAAGCCTTTCGGTTTCCTTGACGGAGGCGCGGAGGGCGGTTACGACTTGATCGAGAGACATGGCCATGGGAACTTTGCACCTCTGAATTCGTCAGGACTCGGTTTTGGTGCCCAGTGCGATCTGAACCAGACTCTCCGCGTCCATGCTGTCGATCAGGTCTACGGAGGAGCTGTCAGTGGTCAGCGCTTCGTTGTCGGGCGCGGCGAGTTGAAGCAGTGTGTCGAGCAGGCCGGAATTGCGTAGCGTGGTGAGGGGAATAGAGGTCAATGCCTCGCGAACCCTCGTTTCCATCGCATCGGCTTCGACTTCTTCGCCGGACGTCGTGACCAGCTGTGTTCGCAGGTAGTGCGCGAGTGTGGTGGGGGTGGGGTGGTCGAGTATTGCGGTGGTGGGGAGGCGCAGGCCGGTGGCGGCGCCGATCTTGTTGCGGAGTTCGACGGCGGTGAGGGAGTCGAGTCCCATGTCGAAGAAGCCGCGGTGCTCGTCGATTCCGTTGGGGTTGGTGTGGCCGAGGGCGGTGGCCACGTGGTCGCGGACGAGGCCGAGGAGGAACTGTTCCTGTTCGGTCTCGGTGAGCGGTGTGAGCGTGTGGGTCAGCGGCTGTCCGGCGTTGCTGTTGCCGTTGTTCGCGGTGGCGGGCCGGGCGGCCGGTAGGAGGGTGCGGTAGATGGGCGGGAGGTCGGGGTTGTTGCGGAGGGCGGTGGTGTTGAGGCGGGCGGTGAAGTGGTGGGGTCGGTTGCTGTTGAGGGTGTGGTCGAAGAGCGCGAGGGCGTCCGCAGTGGGGAGAGGCGCGATCCCGGTGCGGTTGAGCCGGGCGTGGTCGGTGCTGTTGAGGTGGCTGGTGATCGTGCTGGATTCCTGCCAGAGTCCCCAGGCCAGGGAGGTGGCTGGCAGCCCGAGCGCCTTCCGGTGGTGGGCGAGGGCGTCGAGGAAGGTGTTGGCGGCGGCGTAGTTGGCCTGGCCGGCGTTGCCCAGGACTCCCGTGACGGAGGAGTAGAGGACGAAGGCGGCGAGGTCGAGGTGCCGGGTCTGGTGGTGGAGGTTCCAGGCGGCGTCGGTCTTCGGGCGAAGAACGGTGTCCAGGCTGTCCGGGGTGAGGTTGGGCAGGGTGGCGTCCTGGACGACGCCGGCGGTGTGGATGACGGCGGTGAGGGGGTGGGCGTCGGGGATGTCGGCGAGGAGGGTGGCGAGTTGGTCGGGGTCGGCGGTGTCGCAGGCGGTGATGGTGACCTCGGCGCCGAGATCGTTCAGCTCCTTGCGCAGCTCGTCGGCGCCCTCGGCCCGGGAGCCGCTGCGGCTGACCAGGAGGAGCTGGGTGTGTCCCTGGGCGACCAGGTGGTGGGCGAGGAGGCTGCCGAGGGTGCCGGTGCCGCCGGTGATGAGGATGGTGCCGTCGGGGTTGAGGGCGGTTGGGGTGGTGCTGGTTGTGGTGGTGGTGCGGGTGAGGCGGGGTGTGTGGATGGTGTTGTTGCGGATGGCGAGTTGGGGTTCGTTGGTGGTGAGGGCGGTGTGGAGGGTGTGGGGGTTGGTGGGGGTGGTGTCGAGGTCGATGAGGGTGAAGCGGT
>NZ_JBHVER010000365.1:0-4149 GCF_042802195.1 Kitasatospora sp. NPDC057500
GTCCCACGCGTGGGACAGCCCGGGGCTGGCCTGGCCTCAGACGGGTCAGGGCCGCCGTCGGCGTCGGCTCCTGGGTGGTTGTTTTACAGGAGGTGGGTTCAGGCCCAAAAGGTACTGATCGGAACCGGGTGGCTCTATCACCGCGGCCAGGGCGGGGGAGTTGCCGAGGCTGTCTTCCACCGATCTGTTTGAGCTCGATCCGCACCTGTTTCGCCTGCTTCATGCGCACCCGTAGTGACGGAATGTGATGAATTGAAATCAGCCTGTAGTTTCCCTCTGGGGTGCATAGCGTGTGTACGCACCCATGGACCGCATGGGCGACTTCGGAGGGGTATGCATGAGGAGTTCGGAGCGAGCCGGGCGCTGGATGCGGCGCGGCGCTGTCGGGGCGGCGGCGCTGGCCCTGGGGCTGGGGGCGATGCCCAGCCCGGCCATGGCCGACAGCGGTGTCATATCGGCCTCGGGCGTGCAGTGCCAGGCCCAGTGGCTCTCGGGTAATGACTGGTTCGGCATCCGGGACGGCGACAACAATGATAGTGACTACTGCTACGTCGACTACTCGTTCAATGCGGACCACTCGGCTCGCAGCCGGGTCTCCCGCCAGCAGGACATCAACACCAACTGGGGTTACTACGGCATCACGGTGACCAGCAGCTACATCTACTTCCACGTGTGCAAGGAGCGCGAGAACGACCCGGACATCTGCTCCGGGTGGGTCACCGCCACCACCTGATCCACCGGTTCATCGGCCGTAGCGAGGAGTGAACGCGTGCCACCCGTACTGCAAGCCCGGGCCCTGCACCTGAGTTACGGCCCGGCGGCCGCGGTGGCGGGCGTCGATCTGAGCGTCGGCCCCGGAGAGGTGGTGGGGGTGGTGGGAGCCTCGGGGTCGGGGAAGACCACCCTGCTCCACTGCCTCTCCGGGCTCCTCCTCGCCGACAGCGGAAGCGTCCTGTTCCGTGACCGGCCACTGGAGTCCATGACAGTGCGCCAGCGCGATGAACTGCGCCGTTCCCACTTCGGCTTCGTCTTCCAGTTCGGAGACCTGGTACCGGAGCTGACGCTGCTGGAGAACGTCTCGCTGCCCGTGCGCCTGCAAGGCGCGCGGGCCGGCGAGGCACGGAAACGGGCCGCGGAGCAGTTGGAGGTACTCGGGATCGGCCAGTTGGGACACCGGACCGTCGGGGAAGTGTCGGGGGGCGAGTTGCAACGTGCCGCGATCGCACGTGCGCTGGTGCACCGCCCGGACGTGGTCTTCGCGGACGAGCCGACCGGGGCCCTGGACGACCACAACTCCGAGGCGGTGTTCGGCCTCCTGCTGGAACAGGCCCGTGCGTACGACGCCGCGGTGGTGCTGGTCACGCACGACCGTCTCCTGGCGGCCCGCACCGACCGGACCGTGGTGCTGGCCGGCGGACGGGTGGTGGAGGCCGCGTGAGCGCACCCTGGGCGACGGCCGCGGCGGTCGCGTGGCGGGCGGTGCTGTCCCGCCAGGGAAGGCGCAGGGTCGTCCTGCTCGCTCTGGTCGGGATGGTGGCCTCTCTGGGTGTGCTGGCCACGTTCGGCGCGGCGGCGATGCAGGGCCGCGAGGGTGCCCGCTCCGGCGCGACAGTGCCGGTGTTCGGTCCGCAGCCCGGCTTCGGCGGCGAGCCGGTGTTCAGCACCCGGGGCGCGGCCGAGACCGGATGGACGGAGCTGGAGCATCGCTACCACGGCCACCTCATCAAGATCGTCCGGATCGCCGACCCGGGCGGCCGAGGGCCGCTCCCCCCGGGGATCACTGCCTGGCCGCGTCCGGGAGAGGCCCTGGTCAGCCCCGCGCTGGACCGGCTGATCCACGTCGCCGGCTCACCGGCCGCCCAGTGGTTCGCCGCCGTGGACACGGCGGTCCTGCCCCGACAGGCCGTCGGCAGCGCGGGCCAGCTGATCGCCTACGTCGGCGTGCCACCGGAGGACCTGGGCACGCAGCAGGGCCCGCTGACGGGCTTCGGCGGCGACGCAGGCCCCGGGTTCGGCTGGTACCCGGCGCTGGGGTGCATGCTCTTCCTGGTCATGCCCGCCCTCACCCTCGTCCTGACCGCGAGCCGCTTCGGCCGCCAGGTCCGCACCACCCGCTACCAGGCGCTGCGCCTGCTCGGCCTGCCCGCCGCGCACGCCCGGCTGGCCGGCGCGCTGGAGAGCGCCGCGCCCGTCGCCGCCGGCGCCCTGGCCGCGGCGCTCGCCTGGCCGTGGCTGCTGCCGCAGATGTTCAAACTCCCGGTCACCAACCGTTGGCTGTTCGGCGCCGACCTGCGCGTGCCGGCCGGGTGGTCGGCACTCACCGTCCTGGGCGTCGCCGCCCTTGCCGCAGCCCTGGGCGCGGCCACCGCGGCGGGCTCCGACCGCGCCTCGCGCGGCGTGCGCTTCCTCAAGCCGGTCCGGCTCACCAGCCCCTGGGTCGCTCTGCTGTTCGGCGCGGGCCTGCTGCTCCTCGCCGTGGCCTACACCCGGCACAAGGCCCGTGATCCGCTGCTGTGGACGGCCATCGTGCTGCTGGGGGCGGGTCTGCCCAGTGCCGCCGCCTGGACGGGCCAGCAGCTGGCCCGGCTCCTGGGCCGAGTGGAGGCCGGCGTGGTGTGGCTGCTGGCGATGCGACGACTGGCGGCGGACCCACAGACCCGCTTCCGGGTCGCCGGGATGGTGGGGATCGCCGTCTTCGCCGTCGGCGCCGCCCAACCGGCCTCCCAGGTACTGGCCCAGCCCAACCTGCCGTGGGCAACGGCGGCCAGGGCCGACGGCCACACCGACCTCCTCGCCAGGGCCGAGACGCTGGAAGCCGTTCCGTTGCGGCTCGGGGAGCCGCCGGACGCCGTCCGCGGCCTCGTCCCCGCCGTCGCCCTGTGGTCCTCCGGCCAAGACCCCTCCACCCGGCCCGCCCACACCGCGCTCGTCGCAACCTGCCCCCAACTGGAAGCCCTCCTGGCCGGACCGCTCCCCGACTGCACCGGCGGCCGGATGATGCTGCAGAGCTCCGGCCCGTCAGCAGCGGGCGGAGCCCCAGGGGTCGGCGGAGAACTGCTCCTGCGCTCCGCCGACCGGACCCGCCAGGCGGACGTTCCGCCTGCTGCCACGACACTGAAGCTTCCACCTGGCTCGGACACCCCGCTCGAGGCCCTCATGGTGCTGCCTCCCGACGACCGCGTCCTCGCCGAGCTGGGCACCCCTTTCCTCATCTCCACCTACATGCGCATCCCCGCGGATGCCGCCGCTTGGGAGACCGTCGGAAACTGGGTCGTCTCCTCCTCACCCGCCTACCGGCTGGTCAACTCCTACCAGCTGTCCGAGGTTCTGGACAGCACCGGCAGCTGGGTCCTGCTCGGCCTGACCGTCGCCGCTGCGACCACCGTCCTCGGCGCCCTCCTGACCCTCGCCGAGGACGCCGGACTCCGTCGGGACTGGTTCGCCCTACGCGCCCTCGGCGTCGCCCGTCGCCGGCTGACTGCCGTCCAACTCACCGAGGCCCTGGTCACGTCCATGGTCACGACGGCCCTGGCAACGCTTGCCTCCACCACCGTCGGCCTCACCTACCTGCGCATCAACGAGGACCATCTCGACAGCAACCTCCCCTACCTCCTCGCCGCCGCCGGCGGTGTCACCGCTGTCCTCATCACCGCCGCCGCCAGCAGCACGCTCACCCTGCGCAAACCCCGGCACCGACGCCACCGCGCAGCCCTGCGCCCGGCCACCACCGAAGCAACCCCGACCACGCCTCACTAGCCGTGTACGGGCGGA
The DNA here is from genome assembly GCF_042802195.1 of Kitasatospora sp. NPDC057500. Lineage (NCBI taxonomy): Bacteria > Bacillati > Actinomycetota > Actinomycetes > Kitasatosporales > Streptomycetaceae > Kitasatospora > Kitasatospora sp. NPDC057500. The sequence goes on from NZ_JBHVER010000365.1 coordinate 3,772, forward strand.
CCTTCCGGCCGACGACGTCCTCGTGGGACACCCCTGTCCCAACACTGTCCCACCGCGCCCGCTATGTCCGATTTGCTGGGACAGTCCCAGGCCATTTCTCCAGGTCACAAGCGAAACGCGCCCGGACCTGAGACACGGCACGAAGGAGTCCGGCGACCGACCAGCAGGACCTGTCTCACCGAAGTTTGACTGGTGAGGGTGTGTCTCATCGAAGTTTGGCCGCCGGGTTCAGGTCTGGGGCCACATCAGGCGCCGACGGCGCTGACCCAGACCGGGAACGGGGTCGGCTCAGGTGGCCCGTACGGCTCCTCCGTGTCGGTGATGGCGATCACGCCGGGGTTGTCGTCGGCCAGGAAGGGGGCGATGACCAGACCGGGA
>NZ_JBHVER010000366.1:0-4058 GCF_042802195.1 Kitasatospora sp. NPDC057500
GTGCCGTACTTTCGGATTCACCGGATGTCCCGATATTCTCCGCGGGACCGCTCCGTCGTGCCCGCACCAGTCCCACGGTGGGGCCGCTAGCCCCCCGGTGAGTCCGATGTCCGCGTTTGTGACGGAACCCCCCAGACCGCTGCCCGGCGACGGCGCGGCCCCGCCGCGGGAGGAGACGCCCCGTCCGGCTCCCCGCAGGCCCCGGCTGTTCGCCCTGGACGGCCTGCGGCTGGTCGCCGCGCTCAGCGTCCTGTCCTTCCACTGGACGGCGGACAGCGAGGTCCCGGAGATCTGGGGTGGCCGCGTCCCCGCGGACTTCATGCCGGAGATATCCCGGTTCACCTCCTACGGCTGGCTCGGCGTGCAGCTGTTCTTCATCATCAGCGGCTTCGTCATCTGCATGAGCTGCTGGGGCAGGCGGCCCGGGGACTTCTTCGTCTCCCGGGTGGTGCGGCTGATGCCGGCCTACTGGGCGGCGGTCCTGTTCACCACCGCCGTGCTGGTCCTCGTCCCCACGCTCGGGCGGGCCGCGGCCAGGGACGGCATCGACCTGCGGACCCTGCTGGCCAACTTCACGATGTTCCAGGGGCCGCTGGGCACCAAGTACGTGGACGGCGTCTACTGGACGCTCTGGATGGAGCTCCAGTTCTACCTGCTCTTCGCCGTGGTCGTCCGAATGGGCCTCAGCTACCGCCGGGTGACGGCGTTCTGCGGCATCTGGCTGGTGGCGTCGCTGCTGGTGCCGCAGGCCGGGAACCCGCTGCTGACCGCCTTCGTGATGCCGCTGGAGGCCCCGTACTTCATCGCGGGCGTGGCGATCTACCTGATGTACCGCTTCGGCCCGAACCTGATGCTCTGGGGGATCGTCGGCTTCTCCTGGCTGGTCTCGGTGACCCGGGCCGGCGAGCTGAAGCAGGGCTTCGAGGCCGCGGCCGGCCACCCGCTGTCCTGGAACGTGGTGGTCCTGGTGGTCACCGTCTCCTACGCGCTGATCATCGCGGTGGCCCTCGGCTACTTCGGCTGGGCCCGGTGGAAGTGGCTCACCGTGGCCGGCGCCCTGACCTACCCGCTCTACCTGATCCACCAGGAGGCGGGCTGGACCATGATCCACTGGCTCCGGACCCTGGGGCTGCGGTCGTCGGCGGCGCTCGGGGTGGCCCTGGTCGCGGCCCTGGCGGCGGCCTGGCTGCTGCACCGGCTGGTGGAGCGGCCCCTCGGCGACCTGCTGAAGCGCCGGCTGTCGGGGTCGATCGAGGCGATGCGCGCCGCCTCCGGGCCCTCCGGCCGCCGCCGGGCCGCCTAGGCGTCCTCCGTCCGGGTCCGGCGGGCGCCCGGTGGCCGGTCCGCCGGACCGGACCGGCTTGTCGGCGCGGGGCCATAGACTCGTCATTGCCATGAGTAGCCTCTTTGACGACCTCCCGCTCCCCGGTTTCGAGGCCCCCGCCGCCGGGTCGAAGCAGCCCGCGCCGCCGATCGACGAGGAGCCGCCGCCGTACGAGGACGACGTCCCGTACGACGCCTTCGAGGAGGCGATCCCGGACGGGCTGTTCCACACCGCTGCTTTCAACGAGCCGGGGAGCGCCGCCGAGGCGGAGCGGGACGCCTGGTACCGCAACGGCGCCGCCCGCCCGGTGATCGACCCGGCCTCCCTGCTGGAGGGCATGAACGACCCGCAGCGCGAGGCCGTGCTGCACGCCGGCTCGCCGCTGCTGATCGTGGCCGGCGCCGGCTCCGGCAAGACGCGGGTGCTCACCCACCGGATCGCGTACCTGCTGGCCGCGCGCGGCGTCCAGCCGGGCGAGATCCTGGCGATCACCTTCACCAACAAGGCGGCCGGCGAGATGCGCGAGCGCGTCGAGCAGCTGGTCGGCCCGCGCGCCCGGGCGATGTGGGTCTCCACCTTCCACAGCGCCTGCGTGCGGATACTGCGCCGCGAGTCCAAGCTGCTCGGCTTCACCTCGTCGTTCTCGATCTACGACGCGGCCGACTCGCAGCGGCTGATGGCCCTGGTCTGCCGCGACCTCGACCTGGACCCCAAGCAGTTCCCGCCGAAGTCCTTCACCGCGAAGGTCAGCAACCTCAAGAATGAGCTGATCGACGAGGAGACCTACGCCGACCAGGCCGCCAACCCGATGGAGAAGAAGCTCGCCGAGGCGTACTTCCTCTACCAGCGGCGGCTGCGCGAGGCCAACGCCCTCGACTTCGACGACATCATCATGACGACGGTGAACCTGCTCCAGGCCTTCCCCGACGTCGCGGAGCACTACCGGCGCCGGTTCCGGCACATCCTGGTCGACGAGTACCAGGACACCAACCACGCCCAGTACACGCTGGTCCGCGAGCTCAGCGGCGGCGCGGCCGCCGACGCCCCGAAGCGCACCGTCGACGGCGACTGGGTCGACCCGGCGGCCGGCCGGCTCGCCGAGGTGCCGCCCGCCGAGCTGTGCGTGGTCGGTGACGCGGACCAGTCGATCTACGCCTTCCGCGGCGCGACGATCCGCAACATCCTCCAGTTCGAGGAGGACTACCCGAACGCCACCACGATCCTGCTGGAGCAGAACTACCGCTCCACCCAGACCATCCTCAGCGCGGCCAACGCCGTCATCGAGCGCAACGCCAACCGGCGGAAGAAGAAGCTCTGGACGGCCGGCGAGGACGGCGAGAAGGTCGTCGGCTACGTCGCGGACGACGAGCACGGCGAGGCCCAGTTCATCGCCGACGAGATCGACCGGCTCACCGACGCCGGCGCGGCCAAGCCCGGCGACGTCGCGATCTTCTACCGCACCAACGCGCAGTCCCGCGTCTTCGAGGAGGTGTTCATCCGGGTCGGCCTGCCGTACAAGGTGGTCGGCGGGGTGCGCTTCTACGAGCGCAAGGAGGTCAAGGACGTCCTGGCCTACCTGCGGGTGCTCTCCAACCCGGAGGACACCGTGCCGCTGCGCCGGATCCTCAACGTGCCCAAGCGCGGCATCGGCGAGCGGGCCGAGGCGATGGTCGACGCGCTGGCCGCGCGCGAGCGGATCTCCTTCGCGCAGGCACTGCAACGGGTCGACGAGGCGTACGGCATGGCCGCGCGCTCGGCGAACGCGGTGAAGAAGTTCAACGCGCTGATGGCCGGGCTGCGCCAGGTCGTCGCCTCCGGCGCGGGCCCGGCGGCGGTGCTGGAGGCGGTGCTGGAGGAGACCGGCTACCTGGCCGAGCTCCAGGCCTCCACCGACCCGCAGGACGAGACCCGGGTGGAGAACCTCCAGGAGCTGGCCTCGGTCGCCCTGGAGTACGAGCAGGACCCGGGCGAGCGCCCGGACGCGGGCGAGGACGGCGCGCCGCCGGTCGGCTCGCTGGCCGACTTCCTGGAGCGGGTGGCGCTGGTCGCCGACTCGGACCAGATCCCGGACGAGGACGAGGAGGGGCAGGGCGTCATCACGATGATGACCCTGCACACCGCCAAGGGCCTGGAGTTCCCGGTGGTCTTCCTGACCGGCATGGAGGACGGCATCTTCCCGCACATGCGGGCGCTCAACCAGGTCAAGGAGCTGGAGGAGGAGCGGCGCCTGGCGTACGTCGGACTGACCCGCGCCCGGCAGCGGCTCTACCTGACCAGGTCGGTGCTGCGCAGCGCCTGGGGGCAGCCGTCGTACAACCCGGCCTCGCGGTTCCTGGAGGAGATCCCGGAGACGCTGGTGGAGTGGAAGCGCACGGGGGCGGCGCCGACGCCGGCCTCGCGGGGCTTCTCCTCGGGGTCGTCCTGGGGCGGGAGGTCCTCGGGCGGCGCGGGCGGATCCTCGCGCGGGTCGTCGGCCGGGGCCTCGCCGAAGGCGGGCTGGGGGCAGTCGGCGCGGCGTTCGGGCGCGGCGGCGGAGCGGGAGGTGGTCGCGCTGGCGGTCGGCGACCGGGTCACCCACGACACCTTCGGGCTGGGCACCGTGGTGGCCACCGTCGGTGTCGGCGACAAGGCGCAGGCCACGGTGGACTTCGGCACGGAGGGGCGCAAGCAGCTGCTGCTGCGCTACGCGCCGGTGGAGAAGCTGTAGGTCCCGAGCCTCCGCGCCGGGCCGTCG
>NZ_JBHVER010000367.1:0-3995 GCF_042802195.1 Kitasatospora sp. NPDC057500
CCGCTGCTCAGCGGGTCCCCTCACCGGGCCCCGCGTCACGGTGCGTCACTGCTGCTTGCGCAGCTCCCGCACCGCGGTCTCCAGCCGCCGGCCGAAGTCGGCGTCGGCCTTGCGGAAGTTCTCGACCGCCCGCTCGACGATGTCCTCGCGGTCGGAGGAGACCTTGGCGATGAAGCCGGACAGGTTGGCGACCAGCCGCTGCTTCTCGTCCTCGCCCATCAGCCGGTAGAGGTTGCCGGCCTGCACGAAGTCGTCGTCCTCGGCGTGCGAGGGCGCCTCGTGGGTGCCGGTGGCGCCGTCGACCGCGGTCGACGCCCACAGCGGACGGCCGGTCTGCACCGGGCCGCCGAAGCTGTTCGGCTCGTAGTTCTTGCGGCGCCCGTGGCGGCCGTCGTAGAGGTAGCCGTCCCGGTGGTTGTTGAGCGCCTCGGTGGCGTGCGGGCGGTTGACCGGCAGGTGGTCGGCGTTGATGCCGACGCGGTAGCGGTGGGCGTCCGCGTAGGCGAACAGGCGGCCCTGCAGCATCTTGTCCGGGGACGGGCCGATGCCGGGCACGAAGTGCGACGGCGAGAAGATCGACTGCTCGACCTCGGCGAAGACGTTGTCGGGGTTGCGGTTGAGCTCCAGCCTGCCGAACTCGACCAGCGGGTAGTCCGCGTGCGGCCAGACCTTGGTCAGGTCGAAGGGGTTGAAGCGGTAGTTCGCCGCGTCGGCGGCCGGCATGATCTGGACGCTGACCGTCCAGCTCGGGAAGTCGCCGCGCTCGATGGACTCGCGCAGGTCCCGCTGGTGGCTGTCCGGGTCCTCGCCGGCCAGCTTGTTGGCCTCCTCCTGGGTGAGGTTCTTGATGCCCTGGTCGGTCTTGAAGTGGTACTTCACCCAGAAGTGCTCGCCGGCCTCGTTCTGCCACTGGTAGGTGTGCGAGCCGAAGCCGTCCAGGTGGCGGTAGGAGGCCGGGATGCCGCGGTCGCCGAACAGCCAGGTCACCTGGTGGGTCGCCTCGGGCGACAGGCCCCAGAAGTCCCAGACGTTGTCCGCCTCCTGCGAGCCGGTGTACGGGTCGCGCTTCTGGGTGTGGATGAAGTCCGGGAACTTGGTGGCGTCCTTGATGAAGAACACCGGGGTGTTGTTGCCGACGAGGTCGTAGTTGCCCTCCTCGGTGTAGAACTTCAGCGCGAAGCCGCGCGGGTCGCGCACCGCGTCCGCCGAGCCGAGGTTGCCCGCGACGGTGGAGAAGCGCAGGAAGGTCTCGGTCTGCTTGCCGACCTCGGAGAGGAAGGCGGCCCGGGTGTACGCGGTGACGTCCGCGGTCACCGTGAAGGTGCCGTAGGCGGCGGCGCCGCGGGCGTGCACCACGCGCTCCGGGATGCGCTCGCGGTTGAAGTGCGCGAGCTTCTCGAACAGCTGCTGGTCCTGGATCAGCGCCGGACCGCCGACGCCGGCGGTCTCGGTGTTCTGGTTGTCGGCGACGGGGGCACCCGCCTCCGTGGTGAGGGTGGGGCGCAGCTCGTTCTGGGTAGTCATGTGAGGGAGCCTCCGCGTGATCCGGTCGTGACGAACCGATCCTAACTTGGACTTTGTCTAAGTCAACACTGGAACCAGACTCGGAGTGTCACTTACCCTGAGTCCATGAGTGACCTGCTGGAGAGACTTCGCGGACGTGGATGGCGGCTGACCTCGCAGCGCCGGGTCGTGGCCGAGGTCCTCGACGGCGAGCACGTCCACCTGACCGCCGACGAGGTGCACGCCCGCGCGGTCGAGCGGCTGCCCGAGATCAGCCGCGCCACCGTCTACAACACCCTCGGCGAACTCGTCTGCCTGGGCGAGGTGCTGGAGGTCGCCACCGACGGCCGCGCCAAGCGCTACGACCCCAACGCGCACCACGCGCACCAGCACCTGGTCTGCTACGGCTGCGGCGCCATCCGCGACGTCCACCCGCAGGGCGACCCGCTGGCCGCCCTGCCCGCCTCCGAGCGCTTCGGCTTCACCCTCTCCGGCGCCGAGATCACCTACCGCGGGCTGTGCCCGGACTGTTCCGCCGGCTCCTGAGCCCCGGCCGCGCGCGACGCGGCCGGCTGTGCGCGGCCTACGCGCTCAGCTCCGCGTGCAGCGCGCCCAGCAGCCGGCCCGCCCGCTCGGCGACCTCCGCCGGACCGTAGTCCGCGGCCCGCCGGCACCAGCCCTCCGCCTGCACCGGCTCCCCCCGGCGCAGCGCCAGCAGCGCCAGGCGCAGCGCCGCCCGCCCGTGCCCGGCGTCCGCCGCCCGGGTGTACCAGAGCATCGCCTCGGCCTCGCTGTCCTGCCGCGCCAGCAGCAGCCCCAGGTTGAACGCCGCGCTGCGGCTGCCCGCCTCGGCCGCCCGCCGGTACCAGCTCTCGGCGATCTCCAGCGCCCCCCGCTCGGCCGCCCGCACCCCCATCCGCACCTGCGCCCGGCGGTGCCCGGCGTCGGCCGCCGCCGCGTACCAGTGCTCGGCCTCCGCGTCCGCGTCCCCCCGCCGGTCCAGCACCGACGCCAGCCGGAACGCGCCCTCCGTCGAGCCGCCCGCCGCCGCCTGCCGGTAGCGCTCCAGCGCGCCCGCCGCGTTGCCGCGCTGCTCCTGCACCACCGCCAGTTGCAGCGCCGCCTCGCCGTGCCCCTCCGCGGCGGCGCGCGCGTACCACTCCTGCGCCTGCCGGTGCTCGCCGCGCCCGGCGTGCAGCACGCCCAGGTTGAACGCGCCGTCCACGCTGCCCGCCTCGGCGGCCTTGGAGAACCACGGCTCGGCGCCCGACTCGTCGCCGCGCTGCAACAGCACCACGGCCAGCGCGTTGCACGCCTCCCGGTGCCCGGCGTACGCGGCCCGGCGGTACCACTGCTCGGCCTGCTGGTCGCGGCCCGCGCCGGCGCAGAGCAGGCCCAGGTTGAAGGCGCCGTTCTGGTCGCCGGCCCCCAGCGCGCTGCGGTACCAGCGCTCCGCCTCGGCGGCCTCGCCGCGCGAGGCGTGCAGCGCGCCGAGCGCGTTGGCCGCGTTGCCGTCGCCCGCCTCGGCCGCCTCCTGCCACCACTCGGCGGCGGCGGCGAGGTCCCCGCCGTCGCGCAGCAGGTAGCCGAGCGCGCACGCGGCCCGCGGCTCTCCGTTCTGCGCCGACTGCCGGTACCAGCGGGCCGCCTCCTCCAGCAGCGACTGCTCGCCGCCGGCCCGGTCCTCCAGCAGCACGCCCAGGCGCAGCGCGGCGCGGGCGTGGCTGCGGGCGGCGGCGATCCGGTACCAGGCCTCGGCGGTCTCCTTGTCCCCGGCGGCCTCCCGCATCCGGGCCAGCCGGTAGGCGGCCTCCCGGTGCCCGGCGTCGGCGGACACCTTGAACCAGCGCTCGGCGCGCACGTCCCGGCGGTGCTCCATGAGGTCGCCCAGCGCGTAGGCGCCCAGCGGGTGGCCGTGGTCGGCGGCGAAGTGCAGCCAGTACTCGGCGGCCTCCTCCTCGCCCTGGTCGCGCAGTTGCAGGCCGAGCGCGTGGGCGGCGGGCGCGCTGCCGGCCACCGCCGCCTGCCGCCACCACTGGGCGGCCTCGGCCCGGTGGCCGCGCTGGTGCAGCAGTACGCCGAGGTTGTTGGCGGCGGCGCGCAGCCCGGCTGCGGCGGCGCCGCGCAGGTACGGTTCGGCGTCCTCCAGGTCGCCGCGGCGCAGCAGCAGGGTGCCGAGCCGGGCGGCGGCGTCCGGGTCGCCGTCGTCGGCGGCGCGCCGGTGCCGGGCCTCCAGGGCGGCCTGCTCGCGGGCGGCGAGCGCGGTCTCGAAGCTGGCCGAGTCGAAGCCGGTGTCGCTCTCGACGCCGGGGCCGGAGCCGTCGGACGGCGCGCCGCGGGCGCCGGGCGCGGCGGCGAGTCCGCCGGCCGGGACGTGCACCAGGGAGTCCGGGCCCCAGCCGCCGGCGGGGCTGCGCTCGGCCAGGCCGCTGGTGCGCTGGGCGGGCAGGGCGCCGGGCCGCCGTTCGGGGCTCTCCGCCCAGGCCTCGGTG
>NZ_JBHVER010000368.1:0-3947 GCF_042802195.1 Kitasatospora sp. NPDC057500
CCCCAACCGTGTCTACAGCTGCTTCCGCACCACGCCCACGCACTCCGAGAATCAGCTCATACGCGGGCTAAAAAGACGAAAACGACCTCTAACTGATCGTTTCAGATGAGGGTCGGACGGTCATGCGTCATCAAGTCGCTGGAGAACCTGTGTGAAGTCGCCGTCGTCGAGGAGGCCGACCAGCACCTGGGTCATGCTGTCGATGCCGGGATCCCGAACGATGAGGCCATCGGAGCACCAGAAGTAGCGGCCGCCCAGTGCCTCCCCGGTGCGGGACCACCTCTCCATGATGCGTTCGACCTCGGCACGGGTGAACACGGTCGCGCTCCAGCGTGAGCCGTCCGCTGTCAGCCGGACCTCGACGTCGACGTTGCAGATGCCGTCAAGAGGCTCGCCCGCGTTGGGCAGGAACGACGCCTCGAACCGATCCGTTCGGACGCGGTACCAGGGACCGTCCCATCCCTGCTGTGCGGCTTCGCTCCCAGTGTTGGTCATTCGGGGAGTATGTCGAGCCGGCTCCGAGGGCTCAACCCGGTTGTCTGGCATGCTTCCCGGTCGTGACCGCGAACCTCGTCCCTGACGAGCTGTGGGACCGGATAGCCCCGCTTCTGCCAGCGCGGCCCGCGCGACGGCACCGCCATCCCGGGCGGCTCCCGGTGCCCGACCGAGTCGCGCTGGCTGGCATCGTCTACGTCCTGCGCAAAGGCGTGGCCTGGTGCGACGTACCGAGTGTGGTCGTTGGTTGCTCCGGGGTAACTGCCTGGCGCAGGCTACGGGACTGGACCCAGGCGGGCGTCTGGCCCCGACTGCACGCCGCACTGTTGACCGAACTGCGCCGAGCCGACTTGCTGGACCTGGACGACTGCGCCGTGGACGGATCGCACGTCCGGGCCCTCAAAGGGGGGATCACGTCGGCCCCTCGCCTGTTGACCGCGCCCGGCCTGGCTCCAAGCACCACCTGATCGTCGACCGCCACGGCACCCCGCTGGCCGTCACTCTCACCGGTGGCAACCGACATGACGTCACCCAGCTTCTGCCGCTGCTGGACGCGGTACCACCGATCCGGGGTCTGGTGGGGCGGCCCCGCCGCAGACCCCGGCGCGTGTACGCGGACCGGGGCTACGACTTCGACAAGTACCGCCGCCAACTATGGAAGCGTGGTGTCAAGCCGATGATCGCCCGACGCAGCGTGGCTCACGGCTCCGGACTTGGCAAGGTGCGTTGGGTCGTGGAGCGTGCGTTCGCCTGGCTGAACCAGTTCAAGCATCTACGGATCCGCTACGAGCATCGGGCGGACCTTCATCAGGGACTGCTCGAACTCGCCTGCTCGATCATCTGTCTGCGGCGGCTCTCGCGATCATTCTGAAACGATCAGTAAGTCTTCGTCGTGGCCCTGGTTGCTGTCCGGGACCGGGGTGTTCGTCTTCGTCTCGTCCGCCCCGGCCCCGCAGGCGGCCTGGAAGGCGGCCAGCAGGGCCTCGGGGCCGGGCCGCCGGCCGCGGCCCGCACGCGCCTGCCGCGCCCCGCGGGGGCGGGCTCGCCCTGCCGCCTGCCGCCCTGCCGCCTGCCGCCCGCCGCCTGTTGGCCGTCGGGCCGGGGGACGACGCGGGGAGTCCGAGGACGGTGAAGGCGGCCTCGAGTCCGGCCCGGGCAGCGCGGGCGTGCCGGACGAACACCGTCACCGTGCCGCCGTCCAGGCCCTCCAGCACCCGCTGCGCCGGTTCGCCGCCGCCGAGGCCCCCGCCGCTGCGCCCCGCCTCCCGGGCCTCACTCCACCGACGGGGCCGTCAGGCCACGGCCCCCGTACGGCCGCCAGGCCACACGCAAGGGTGTGCGGCGTGGTCCTTCTCCCGGCGGTGTGCTGCGTCGTGTCCCGTCTGTCGTGTCCGGTTCCGGCTGAGGTCAGGGCGGGGCGGCGGCGAATTTTTCCGGGGGTCGGGTGGGTGGTGCGGCGGCCGCTGCGGCCCAGCGGTGCGGGGGTGTTCGGCTGCAGCGTGTGTGGGCCGGTCGTGCGCGCAGCGGTGGCCGTCGTGCCGCTGCGCCGCGGGCTGTCCCGCGCGGCCGTCGTCGCCGTCGTCGCCGTCGCCGGTCGTTGGGCTGCGCCGTTGTTCATCCTTGACCTACGCCCCGGCCGCGCGTGGGCGCTGTCCGCCCCGGCCGCCGTTGCTCCCGGGACGGCGGCAGGCTCCTCCCGGCACGGCGGGTCGCGGGGTGTTACGCGTGGCGGATGGGGGTGCTGAGGAGGAGGAGGTGGCCGTGGGCTGCTGCGGTGGGGAGGTCGTGGGGGCCGCTGAACGGCCCGGTGATCAGCAGTAGCGCGCGGTGGGTGCGGGTGGCGCGGTGCCATTCGCGGCCGGCGGTGAGGTGGCCGTCGTACCAGGTGTGTCCGCCGGGCCGCTGCACGGTGAGCCGGTGGCCGTCCAGGTGGCTGTCCAGGTGGGCGGTCCAGGCGGGGTCGGGGGCTTCGGGCATGTGGCGGGTCCAGCCGTCGCCGGGGTGGGGGAGGCGTTCGGGCGCGGCAGGGACGACGAGGGCGGGGCGCAGGTCGGGCAGCAGTTCCGGCCAGGGCACACCGTGCAGGCCGGTGCGGGTCAACTCCACGCGCGACATCCTTTCCCCCACGCCCGTGCCGGCCCTCGTGCGGCCGGGCGGATCACCATCATCGGCCACAACAGGGGCCCGTGCGGGGCGATTCCGCCGACAGGCCCGCAGAGGACTGCCCGCCCCGCCCCTGCCTGCCTGCAGGGCCGGGACGGGAGCACCCACCGTCCCGTCCTGCGGGCTGTGCGTCCGCCGCGCTGCCGGGGTGCGGTCGCTCTTCCCGGAGGCAGGCCATCCCGCCGACCGTGGTGGGAGGAGCGGGTGCTGCACGCCAGGCTCTGCCCGGTGAAGGACCGCGGGTGTGACCTGTTGGCTGCTTTGGGCGTGAAATAGCCTCGGAGGCCTGGTTGTCTGGACCTTTGGTTGGACCTGTCAAGCAGACGCCACCGCTCGGAGTTGTCACTTTCTGTGACGACTTTTGGGGTCAGGTGGGCGGGGCCCGTCGGTTCGCGGCCCGGCGGCGGGTTTCGTCGGCCCGTATTCGAGGCCTGAATTCCTGAATTCTGATTGCCTGGCTGGCTGGTGTGCGTGGTCGGAATTCTTCTCGGAATGGCGGACAGGAGGATTCTGGAGGGGCGGTTTTCGGTCTCGCCGGCCCGCGCCCCGCCGTCGTGCTGCGCCGGCGGCCGTCGGTGGGCCGGCCGTGGCCCGGGCGTGTGGACCTGTTCCGCTCCGGACGCTGTGGTGGTGCCGGGAGGGCCGGTTCCGCTGTGCCCTGCCTGTGCCGGCTCCCATGGCGAGGAGAGGTTCTTCGACCGCGGGCCGCCGCGCTGTGCCGGGACGCCCTGGTGGTGAAGCGTGAGCATGGCGCCGCGCCCTGTCGGGTGTGCGGGGTGTGCCGCGCCGCCCGGACTCCGGGCCCGGGAGACGGTCCGCCTCGACCACGGCCAGGTGCTGGACCACCTCGCCGTGGTCGCCGCGGCGACCACCCAACGGGACGACGACCGCCACCTGCCGCTGCGCGCCTCCTACCGGATCGCCGCCGGGACCCTCACGGACCTGGCCGCCGTGCCCGACGACGGCCGCACCGGGGTGTGCTGCCGGTGCTGCGCCGCACAGTGGCCGCGAGTTCGGAGCCGGCTCTCGGGCCCCGCCCGGTCGCCGGGGCCGTCAGGCCCGGGCCGGCACCCACCCACCCGCCCGGGGCCGTCAGGCCCCGCCCCGCTCCCAGGCCCCTCCCCGCCCCAAGGAGCCGCCAGGCCCCGACACTCCTCCTTCCCCGGCCCTCCCCGCCCTCCCGCTGCCGGGCCGCTAGGGCCTGTGTGATGTTGTGATCAGTTGGGTGGTCGCACGAGGTCGTCTATCCAGATCATTGAGGCGCGGAGGTGGAGGCCTGCGAGGTAGCT
>NZ_JBHVER010000369.1:0-3894 GCF_042802195.1 Kitasatospora sp. NPDC057500
CGCCCGGAGGGATCCGGGCGGGCCGCCGCCGTTCTCAGCGGATCGGCCGGGGCGGGGCCGTACGGGGGATGGAACGGCCCGGCCCCGGCTTCCGGCGGTCAGCCGTCGTGTCGCACAGCCTCGACCCGACGGCGCCGGAGCACCATGCCGGCCCAGCCGACGCCGATCGCGGCGGCACCGGCGAGCAGCAGCGGGCCGGTGGCGGAACCGCCACCCACCGCCGCGCTGTCGGCCGCGACGACCCGGCCGGCGGGCTCCTCGGCGTTGCCGCCGTGCCCGTGGTGGGCGACGGTGGACTTGGACTGGTCAGCGACGATCTGCTCCTCGCTGGGCGCGGCCGGGGCCTGCGCGGCGAGCGCCGACACGGCGCCGGCGGTGGTCGCGCCCTTGCCGAAGTCGATGTCGGAGCAGCTGTAGAACGCCTCCGGGCTGTCGGTGCGCTGCCACACCATGTAGAGCAGCTGACGACCGGTGCGCTGCGGCAGGGTGCCGCTGTAGTTGTAGTAGCCGTTGTCGGAGGTGCGGGAGGTGGCCACCTTGGCGACCGGCACGGCGTCGAGGTCGGACCACTTCAGCGGCTGGGTGGGGTCCCAGCTCTGCTTGGTGATGTAGATGGTCTGGTTGCCCTGGTGCGGGGCGGTGACGCGGTACTTGAAGTCGATCTTGCCGGCGGTGACCGGGGAGGCGGGCCAGTCGGCGCGCGCCAGGTCCAGGGCCTTGTACTTGTCGCGGCCGGCGGAGCAGAGCTTGCCGTCCGGGATCTGCGCCTGGTGGGCGCCGGCGACGCTGGCGAGGTTGACCTCGTTCCAGTCGTACAGCGGCTGGGTGCCGCCGAGCGCGATGACGTCCTTGCAGAGCTGCGACTTGGGGGTCTCCGGACCCTCCGCGTAGCAGGCCGCGACCCGGCTGACCGGGTTGGTGACGGTGCCGTGCGCACCGGCGGTGCCGATGCCGACGGTGGTGACGGAGAGGAACGCGGCGCCGACGACGCCGACGGACATGGCGGTTCGCTTGATGGACATGGGGTGGGGACTCCTTGACCGTGAACCGGGTCGAGGCTGTGGGGGAATGCCGGGCACGTCTGCCCGAGGGGCCCGCCGACCCGGCGCGGCGCCCCTGGGCTGAGCGTATGATTGGACTAGACCAGCTGGCAATAGTGCGTACTTGGCCACTTTTTGACGGAATGTAGCCCCGTGAGCAGCGCAAAGGCCCGACGGGGCGCCTGGGTTAGGCATCCCATCGGGCCTGCTTAAGGTGTGGCCAAGGTTCCCGGCGGCGTCCGGCGGGTCTACTGCCGTCTGATCTGCGCGCCGGTCTGGATGACGGTGCCGTGCACCGTCGTGTCGTGCACCGTGTTGACGGTGTGGTGCACCTCGACGGACTGCGGCTGCCGCGGCGTGAACTCCTCCAACAGGTCGCGCAGTTCCCCCGCCGCCTGCGGGTCCTGGCGCAGCAGCCGGCGGATCCGGTTGCGCACCTCGGCGGTCTGGTCGTCGACCAGCGCGGTGTCACCGTCAGCCCGGACCACCTCGACCCGGATCTCCTCCAGCTCGGCGGACACCTCCTCGGCGTCCCGCCCGCGCCCCAGCAGTCCCGCGAGCCGTGAACGCAGCTGCGTCCAGGCCTCGGTGGCCATCAGCCCGACCACCGTCGTGGCACCCGTGGTCACCAGCTGCGTGATCTCGGCCTCCACGGCCTCCCCCTCCGTCCGTACCGGCATGCTCTCCTACGGTAGTGGAAGCCGGCGTCCGCACGGGTCATAGGAAGGTGTGTCCCTCGCCCCGGTAGGTCGGTACGGTGCGCACCACCGCGTCCCCCTCCACGAGGTGCAACTCGGCGAACCGCTCGCAGAGTTCCCCCGCCTTGGCGTGCCGGAACCAGACCCGGTCGCCGATCAGCAGGTCGTCGGCCGCCGCACCGAGCAGCGGCGTCTGCACCTCGCCGGCGCCCTCCATCGGGTCGTAGCGCAGGCCCGGCGGCAGGTACGGCACGGGGGAGCGGTCCGGGCCGGGCGCGCCGGACGCGGGGTAGCCGCCGCCGAGCACGGTCACCACGCCGACCCCGGGGCGGCGCACCACCGGCTGGCCGAACAGCGCGGCCGGCCGGCCGCGGAACGCCCGGTAGTGGTCGAACAGCTGCGGCTGGTAGAGCCCGGACCCGGCCGCCACCTCGGTCACCGCGCGCTCGGAGACCGTCGACTCGACGCTGCCGGTGCCGCCGCCGTTGACGAACTCCAGCTCGGCCACCCGGCGCAGCATCCGCACGGTGGCCGCCCGGCGCTCGGCCAGCTCGGCCCGCGCCCGGGCCTGCATCACCCGCACCAGCGCGGAGCGCACCGGCCGCCCGGGGACCGCGTCGCCCACCCCGGCGACGTGCCCCTCGTACGCCATCAGCCCGACCACCCGGAAGCCCCGGCGGTGCTGCACCAGCTCCGCGAAGGCGGCCACGTCCTCGGGCGCGCGCAGCGGGGAGCGGCGGGCGCCGACCCGCACCCGCCCGCCGAGCAGGTGCAGCGAGGTGTCCAGCTCCAGGCAGACCCGCACCTCGGCGGAGCCGGCCCGGGCGGCGTCGACCAGGTCCAGCTGGGCGGGGTCGTCCAGCACCACGGTGACGGCGGCGGCGAGCTCCGGGTCGCCGGTCAGCTCGGCGAAGGCGGCCCGGTCGCTGGAGGGGTAGGCGAGCAGGACGTCGCGCAGGCCGGAGCGGGCCAGCCAGAGCGACTCGGCGAGGGTGAAGCTCATCACCCCGGCGAAGCCCGGCACGGCCAGCGCCCGTTCCAGCAGGGCGCGGCAGCGGACCGACTTGCTCGCCACCCGGACGGGCTTGCCGCCGGCCCGGCGCACCAGGTCGGCGGCGTTGGCGTCGAAGGCCGCCAGGTCGACGACGGCCACCGGGCCGTCCAGGTGGGCGGTGGCCCGGTCGTACCGGGCGCGGTCGGCGGCCGGCGAGGGGGCGGACGCGATGCGGTCGGCGCCGGCGGCGGCTTCGAGCGTGGCCATGGGCGCAGACTGCCACACCGCCGCTACCCGCGGGTAGGGGACGGACGGGGGACCTTCGGTCCGTGTGGGCGCGCGGGCCGGTGGCATAGGGTCGGCGGGGTGGACCGCAAAGACTTCTCCAACCCGGCGTTCGTCGGGAAGAACATCCCCGACCCGGGCTTCTCCGGCGACGACGGCACCGCCGACCCGGCGCTGGCCGCCGCGCTCGCCCGCTGGGCGCAGGACCGCGCGGCCGAGCCGGAGGTGCTGGCGGCGCTGACGCCCACCCGGTTGATGGTGCCGATCGTGGCGATCCTCGGCGAGGTCGAGGTGGACGCGCACGGGCACCGGCACGAGAAGACCAGCGACATGGCCGTCCCGGTGCTGGAGGCCGCCGACGGCCGGCGCGCGCTGCCGGCCTTCACCTCGCTGGAGTCGCTGGCCCGCTGGCGCGCCGATGCCCGTCCGGCGCCGACCGCGGCCCCGCAGGCGGCGATGGTGGCCTTCTCCGAGCGCGCGGACACCCTGCTCGTGGACCCGGCCGGGCCGGTGCCGTTCCAGCTGTCGGGGGCCCGGCTGCGGGCGCTGGCGGAGAACCGGCCCTACCTGCCGCCGGCGGCCGACCCCGAGGTGCGCGAGGCGGTCCGGGCGCTGCTGGCGGCCGAGCCGCAGGTGACCGCCGGGCTGCTGGCGGCGGCCGAGGACTCGGACGGGGTGCTCGCGGTGATCCTCGACCCGGGGCTGGACCAGGCCGGGATGCAGGCGGCGGCGCAGCGGGTCGGGCAGGCGGTGGCCGGCGACCCGGTGCTGCGGGTGCGGCTGGACCGCGGCCTCGACCTGGCGGTGCTGCCCGCCTCGGCCGACGGGCCGGCCGAGGAGCCCGTCTACCAGCGCTGACGGGGCCGCCGGGGGAACG
>NZ_JBHVER010000370.1:0-3858 GCF_042802195.1 Kitasatospora sp. NPDC057500
CCGCTGGGGCCGGCCACCCGGGCCGCTTCGTCCTTCGTGCGAACGGTCAGGAGCTGAACTTGTCCTGGCCGTTCCACCAGTTCTCGCCGGGGCCCTTGGCGGTGGCGTCGTCGTAGCGGTCGTGGTGGCGCCACCAGTCCCAGGGGTGCTCCAGGCCCTCCTCCTGTCGGCCCAGCAGCGTCATCTCCAGGTAGTTGTAGGTGTTCAGGGTGACCTCGCTGCCCCGGTCGTACACCGAGTTGGTGTGGTAGACCTGGTCGCCCTCCCGGAGGAAGGAGCTGACGCCGGGCAGTTCGCCCCGGTCGGTGGTCACGTTGAAGTCGCGGTTGAAGTCGGTGCCGTGGGAGGAGACGAAGGGCAGGTCCCAGCCCATCCGCTGGCGGAACGCCTCGATCTTGGCGATCGGCGCCCTCGCCACCATCACGAACGAGGTGTCGCGGTTGTGCAGGTGGGCCAGGTGCCCCACCGAGTCGGCCTGCATCGAGCAGCCGGGGCAGCCCTCCTCCCAGGCCGGGTCGAACATGAAGTGACGGACGACCAGCTGCCGCCGGCCCTGGAAGAGGTCGAGCAGCGTGGGCGAGGCTCCGGGCGCCTCGAACACGTAGTCCTTCTCGACCAGCACCCGCGGCAGCGCGCGCCGGGCGGCCGAGACCGCGTCGCGCACGCGGGTGAGCTCCTTCTCCTGCTCCAGCAGTTCCTTGCGGGCGGTGAGCCACTCGTCCTTGCTGACGATGGGCGACAGATCCACACTGGCCTCCTGGCTACGGCGCCGCCGCCGGGGAAGCGGCGGGCGGGAACGATGCTGGCACCAGGGTGGCACGCGCGGCGCCCGCGTCCTTCCTCGCGATTGCTCTACGCCGCCGCCCGCCGCGATTGCCCGGCGCATATCGCCGGCCGCCACGATCCGGCAATTCAGAAGATGTCCCGCCGGCCCGCCCGGTGAAATCGTTTCCCGGTGACCGCGCGAATGTGAGATCCGGTCCGGTCACCAATCAACCGAACCGTCCAGGAGGAAATGCCATGTCGTCCACTGGAATACCGACCCGGGAAGAAATCGTCGAGCGGGTCGCCGCACTGGTGCCGGTCCTCCGGGAGCAGGCGGTCTGGTCCGAGGAGAACCGCCGGCTGAGCGACGAGACGGTCGCGACCCTCGCCGAGGCCGGCGTCTTCCGGCTCAGGACGCCGGTGCGCTACGGCGGCTACGAGTGCGACACCGCCACGCTGGTGGAGGTGGCGATCGAGCTCGGCCGCGCCGACGGCGCCATCGCCTGGACCTCCTCGGTCTTCTGGATCCCGACCTGGCTCACCGGCCTCTTCCAGGACGCCGCCCAGGACGAGGTCTTCACGTCCGAGGCCCCCCGGGTCTGCGGCACCAACAGCCCCACCGGCACGGCCGTGCCGGTCGAGGGCGGCATCGTGGTCAACGGCTCCTGGAAGTTCGTCAGCGGGGCCTGGCACGCGGGCTGGCAGGAGATCGCCGCGATCCTGCTCCGCCCGGACGCCGAGCCCGAGCCGATCATGGCGCTGGTCCCGATCGCCGACCTCAAGCTCGTCGACGACTGGCACACCAGCGCCCTGCGCGGTTCGGGCAGCGTCACCACGGTGGCCGAGGAGCTCTTCATCCCGGAGCACCGCGTCATCCCGATGAGCGCCTCGCTGCGCCCGCAGGGCCTGTCCGAGGCCAACGCCGAGTCCCCGGTGTGGCGCACCCCGGCTGCCCTGGTCGCGGCGGCCTCCGGGGTCGGCGTGGCGGTCGGCCTGGCCAAGGCGGCCCGGGAGGTCTTCTTCGAGCGGCTGCCCGGCCGGAAGATCACCTACACCGACTACGAGGCGCAGAGCGAGGCCCCGATCACCCACCTGCGGGTCGCCGAGGCGGTCAACAGCATCGACCAGGCGGAGTTCCACGCCCGTCGCGCCGCGGCGACCGTGGACGCCAAGGCCGCCAGCGGCGAGGAGTGGAAGCTGGAGGAGCGCGCCCAGGTCCGCAACGACCACGGTGAGGCGACCCGGCTCGCCAAGCACGCCGTCGACCTGCTGGTGAGCATCAGCGGCGGTACCTCGATCTTCCTCGACGTGCCGCTCCAGCGGATCGCCCGGGACATCCAGGCGGTCGCCCTGCACGCCCTGATCAACCCGGACACCAACGCGGAGCTCTACGGCCGGGCCCTGTGCGGTCTGGAGCCCAACACGCTGTACATCTGAGCGACCGAGGCGAGGCCGGGCCCGCCGCTCCGATACCGGGGCGCCGGGCCCGGGCCCGCTGTTCGTCAGGGGCCCACCATGCCGCCGGTCAGGTCGGCCGCCGTCCCCGTGGACACCGCGGCCAGGTCCGAGGCCATGAACGCCGCCATGTTGCCGACGTCCGCCAGCGAGGGCCAGCGGCCCAGCAGGTTGCGGGCCGCGGAGCGGTCCTGCCAGCCGGCCTTCCGGGCCGGCAGCTCGGGGCGGTCCGTCGCCAGCGTGGTCTCGATGCTCCTCGCCGCGTCCGGCGATCCGGCGGAGTGGAGGCAGAGCACCCGTACGCCCTGCGGCCCGAGTTCGGCCGCGAGGGTGCGGGCGAAGGCCTCCACCGCCGCCCAGGCCGGGCCGAACCCGGCCGTGTAGGGGAACGGCACGCGCGCGGGCGCGGCGGTCATCATCATGATGACGCCCCGTTCCCGCGGCAGCATGCGCGCGGCCGCCGCGTTGGCGGTGGTGAACTGGGCCTTGGTGAAGTCGATGATCGGCAGCGAGAAGTCCTCGAAGGACAGCTCGCCCAGGGCCGAGCCCTGCTCGCCGCCCGGCCGCCGGGTGGAGGTCGCGCAGAAGGAGATGTCGAGCCCGCCGGTCCGCTCGACCACGGAGTCCAGGAAGCCGTCGACCGCCTCCCGGTCCAGCGCGTCCACCCGCGCGGTCACCAGCGAGCCGCCCTCGGACTCCACGTCGTGGGCCAACTGCTTGAGCGCGGCCTCGCCGCGGCCCGCCACGAACACCCGGGCGCCCTCCCTGACGAAGGCCCTGGCCACCGCGCCTCCGACCGACCCGGCGCCGTAGACGACCGCGGTCCTGTCCGTCAGCAGACTCTCCATCGGGCTTCCCCTTCCCTCGGCGCCGCCGTGGCGCGCGGAACGTCTGATCCACGCTAAGGAGAGTCCGGCCACCCCGCGACCCGAGCACGCGTCCCCCACCCGAAGGTGTGTCCGCCGGGCCGGCGGCTGACGAACATCCGTCTCCTCGTGCCGGGTTTCGGTCGAAGGGAGATCGGTTGGTGTACGGGATTCGCACACCGGTACGGCCTGCCCGACCCGGGACCTTCCGTGCGCACCAGGGGGCGGGGGTGGCGCGCGGCCGATCCGCAGCGTGCGGCGGGTCCTGGCGAATTTTCCTCTGTCATATGCGGAACTTCACAGTCCCTCCCTATATTCGCCGAGGCACGTCCCGGCCGCGGGTCACAGCGGCGCATTTGTCACCACCGACAACGAGGGCGGAACCATCGTGCGCAGGAACACCAGGGGCAGGAAACTCGGGATCGCCGGCTGTCTGCTGGCCGGGCTGGCGGCGGCCACCGTCGTCACGGCGCCGGCCGCCCGGGCCCAGTCCGCCGCCCCGACCCGGGTCGAGGGGCTCAACTGCAGCACTCCGACCATCGGGTACCTCAACGACCAGTGGTACTACGGCATCTCCTGCGATGCCTGGGGCACCACCAAGTGGTGGGTGAACGTCAACTGCTCGAACGGCGTCTCCCGGAGCGACGGCCCGCACACCACCTTCCTGAACGTCCTCCTGTACTGCCCGCCCGGCACCACCGTCACCAAGGGCTGGGTCAGCTACACCGGCTGATTCCGGCACCGGGTCCCCCTCGTGGCCGCCGCCCTGCCC
>NZ_JBHVER010000371.1:0-3842 GCF_042802195.1 Kitasatospora sp. NPDC057500
TGGGTCCGACAGGTCCGCGAGCCCGTCCGCTTCGCCGACGCGCTCAACGCACTCGACGACGTCACCACCTACGTCGAGCTCGGCCCCGACGGCGTACTCTCCGCCCTCGTCCAGCAGCCCGACGCCGTCACAGCGCCCCTGCTGCGCCGCGACCGCGACGAGGCCACCACCGCCCTCACCGCCCTCGCCGGCCTGTGGGTCAACGGCACCCCCGTCGACTGGTCGCCGCTCTTCACCGGCGTCCAGCCTGCCGAACTGCCGACCTACGCCTTCCAGCGGCAGCGCTACTGGCTGGAACCCCATGTCCAGACGCCGCCGGTGTCCGCCGACGAATCCTTCTGGGACCCGATCGACCGCGCCGACACCGCCGTGCTCGCCGCTCGACTCGGCGTGCCGGCAGCCGTGCTGGAACCGCTCGTGCCCGCGCTGACCTCCTGGCGCGCCCGTGGCCGTCAGCGGTCGAAGACCGACGGCTGGCGCCACCGGGTCACCTGGAAGCCGGTCACCGAGCCGATCGGGGCGGCGCTGCGTGGCCGCTGGGCGGTCGTCGGCGACGACGCGTCGTCGCTCGCCGCCGCGCTCACCGGCCTTGGCGCGGAGGCCGAGGCCGTCCCGCTCGGCGACCGCACCGAACTGGCGCGACGGCTCGGCGAGTTGCAGCCCGATGGCGTCCTCGTGGCGCCGGCGGCCCCGCTCGTGGGCATCCTCGCCGTCGTCCAGGCGGCGGCGGACGCCGAGACCGGGGCGCCGCTGTGGCTGGCCACCCGGGGCGCGGTGGCGACAGGGCGAGCGGACGGTGCGCCGGACGTCCTGGCTGCCGCCACCTGGGGGTTGGGCCGGGTGGCGGGCCTCGAACACCCGGAGCGCTGGGGCGGCCTGGTCGACCTGCCGGAAGCCCTCGACACCCGGGCGGTCGCCCGGCTCGGCGCGGTGCTCAGCGGAGCGCTCGGGGCCGAGGACCAGGTGGCGGTCCGCGGCGGCGGCCTGCTGGTCCGTCGTCTGGCGGCGGCGCCCGTCACCCCCACGCTCGGCGGTTCCACCTGGCGCCCGCGCGGCACGGTGCTGATCGCCGGTGGGACCGGCGGCCTGGGGGCGCAGGTCGCCCGCTGGGCTGCCGGGAACGGCGCGGCGCGGCTGGTGCTGGTCTCGCGGCGCGGTGTCGAGGCGCCGGGTGCGGACGCGCTGCTCGCCGAACTCCCCGGTGCGGAGGCGCACGCCTGCGACCTGGCGGACCGCGAGGCCGTCGCGGCTCTGCTGGCGGCGGTCGGCCCGGTCGACGCCGTCGTGCACGCGGCCGGCGTGGCCGAGGACGCCAGCCTGGTCGCCGCCGACGCAGCCCACCTGGACCGGGTGATCCGGGGCAAGGTCGACGGCGCCCTGCACCTGGACGACCTGGTCGGCGAGGTGGACGCATTCGTGGTCTTCTCGTCCATCTCCGGCGTCTGGGGCAGCGCCGGACAGGCGGCCTACGCGGCCGCCAACGCGGCGCTGGACGCCGTGGTCGCCCGCCGCCGTGCCCGTGGCCTGGCGGCCACCGCGATCGCCTGGGGCCCGTGGGCCGAGGTAGGGATGGCCGCCGAGGCGGAGATCGCCGAGCGGCTGCGCCGCCGGGGCCTCACCCCGCTCGCCCCGGAGCTCGCGCTGACGGTGCTCGCCGCGGCGGCCGGTGCCGGCGAAGACGCGGTCACCGTAGCCGACGTGCGGTGGGCGGACTTCCTTCCCGCCTTCGTCAGCACCCGCTCCCGGCCGTTCTTCGCGGACCTCCCGGCCACCCGCGACCTGCTCGCCCCCGAGCCGCGGGGCGGCGGGGCCCCGGCGTCCGCGTTCGTCCAGCGGTCGGCGGCCCTCCCGGCCGCCGACCGGAAGCGGCTCGCCTCCGAGGTCGTCCGGACGCACGTCGCCGCGGCGCTCGGGCACAGCTCGACCTCGGCGGTCGAACCGTCGCGTGCGTTCAAGGAGTTGGGCTTCGACTCGCTGACGGCGGTCGAGCTGCGCAACCGTCTGCAGGCGGCGACCGGGCTGGTGCTGCCCGCGACGTTGGCCTTCGATCACCCGAGCGCCGAGCGACTGGTCGATTTCCTGCTGGGGCTGGTCGCCGTCGGTACGGAGCCGGGCTCGGTGAACCCGCTCCTGCCGGTTTCCTCGGTGGACGACGATCCGATCGTGATCGTGGGGATGGGTCTGCGGTTGCCGGGTGGGGTGGAGACCCCGGAGGCGTTCTGGGAGTTGGTCGCGTCGGGTGGGGACGGGATCGGTGCGTTCCCGACGGATCGCGGCTGGGACCTGGAGGGCTTGTATCACCCGGATCCGGAGCACGCGGGGACGTTCTACGCCCGTGGGGGCGGGTTCCTGTACGGCGCTGGTGAGTTCGATGCGGGTCTGTTCGGGATCTCGCCGCGTGAGGCGTTGGCGATGGATCCGCAGCAGCGGTTGCTGCTGGAGACGTCGTGGGAGGCGCTGGAAGCTGCGGGGGCTGATCCGCTGGGTCTGCGGGGCGAGCCTGTGGGCGTTTTCGTGGGTGCGTCGTTCATGGGCTACGGCACCGGGGCGGGCGAGCCGGGGGACGGGCTGGAGGGTCATCTGCTGACGGGGACGGCGTCGTCGGTGATGTCGGGGCGGATCTCGTACACCTTCGGGCTGGAGGGTCCGGCGGTCACGGTCGACACCGCCTGCTCGTCGTCTCTGGTGGCGCTGCATCTGGCGGCGCAGGCGCTGCGTGGCGGCGAGTGCTCGATGGCGCTCGTTGGCGGCGTCACCGTGATGCCGAACGCGGATGTGTTCGTGGAGTTCTCGCGTCAGCGGGGGCTCGCGGCCGATGGTCGGTGCAAGTCGTTCGGTGCGGGTGCGGACGGGACGGGGTGGTCCGAGGGTGCGGGCATGCTGCTGGTGGAGCGGTTGTCGTCGGCTCGGGCGGCGGGTCGTCGGGTGCTGGGTGTGGTGCGGGGTACGGCGGTGAACCAGGATGGTGCGTCGAACGGCCTCACCGCCCCGAACGGTCCGTCGCAGCAGCGGGTGATCCGGGCGGCGCTGGCACAGGCGGGGCTGTCGGCGTCCGAGGTGGATGCGGTGGAGGCGCACGGGACGGGTACCTCGTTGGGTGACCCGATCGAGGCGCAGGCGCTGTTGGCGACGTACGGGCGTGACCGCTCCGGTGAGCCGTTGTGGCTGGGGTCGGTGAAGTCCAACATCGGGCACACGCAGGCGGCTGCGGGTGTGGCGGGGATCATCAAGATGGTTCTCGCGATGCGGCACGAGATCCTGCCCGCGACGCTGCACGCAGACGAGCCGTCGCCGCACATCGACTGGACGTCCGGCACGGTCGCACTGTTGACCGAGGCGCGTTCGTGGGAGGCCATCGGCGGCCGTCCCCGCCGAGCGGGTGTCTCGGCGTTCGGGGTCTCGGGCACCAATGCGCACGTCATCATCGAGGAGCCGCCGACTGCGGAAGCGTCCGTCGATTCGGTGGTGGAACTCCCGCTGGTGCCGGTGCTGTTGTCCGGTGACACGCCGGAGGCGCTGCGGGCGCAGGCGGAGCGGTTGCGGCGTGTGGCCGGTGAGGAGTTGCGGGCGTTGGGTGCCGCGTCGGTTCGGCGCGCCGCGCTGGCGCACCGGGCGGTGGTGCTGGCCGAGGACGCCGAGGCGCTGGCCGGTGGACTCGCCGACGTGGCCTCCGGGAGCGGTGGGCTGACGGGCACGGCACGAGCCGGCCGGGTGGCGTTCCTGTTCACGGGGCAGGGGGCTCAGCGGGTCGGGATGGGCCGTGGGCTCTACGAGGCGTTCCCGGTGTTCGCGGACGCGTTCGATCAGGTCGCCCTGCATCTGGACGCGCATCTGGAGCGGCC
>NZ_JBHVER010000372.1:0-3816 GCF_042802195.1 Kitasatospora sp. NPDC057500
CCGGGGCGGTGCCCGTGGATCAGCGGACGACGGGGTACGCGTGCGTCCCGGCCCGGGCCGCACCGGCGCCCAGCTCCGGGCGCCAGCTGGCGAGCACCAGCCCGGACGGGTAGAACATCGGCTGCGGCAGCGCGTCCAGCGCCACGCGCTCCCAGCCGCCGCACGCGTGCGGCTCGGTGACCAGGGCGGGCGCCAGGCTCGGCGGGGCGAGCACCGCGGCGGTCAGCCGGGGGCGGCCCAGCTCGTGGTCGAGCAGGACCGCCAGCACCCGCATCTCCTCGGCGGGCAGCACGATCCCGGTCTCCTCGGCCAGCTCGCGCGCCGCCGTCCGCTCGAAGGACTCGCCGGGGTCGACCTTGCCGCCGGGCAGGCTCCAGGTCGGCGGCTCGCCCGGGGTGGTGCGGCGGCCGATCAGCACCCGGCCGTCCCCGGTGGGCACGATCACGCCGGCGCCGAGCATCGGTGCGGTGGTGGTCATGGCGGTTCCTCCGTCGGAAAGGGGGCCGGGGCCGGGGGTTACCAGGCGGCGCGCTCGAAGTCCTTCAGGAAGCAGCCGTAGAGGTCCTCGCCCTGCTCGCCGCGGACGATCGGGTCGTAGACCCGGGCCGCACCGTCGACCAGGTCGAGCGGGGCGTGGAAGCCCTCGTCGGCCAGCCGCATCTTGTCCGGGTGCGGGCGCTCGTCGGTGATCCAGCCGGTGTCGACGGCGGTCATCAGGATGCCGTCGGCCTGGAACATCTCCAGCGCGCTGGTGCGGGTGAGCATGTTCAGCGCCGCCTTGGCCATGTTGGTGTGCGGGTGGCCGGCGCCCTTGTAGCCGCGCTGGAAGACGCCCTCCATCGCGGAGACGTTGACCACGTACTTGCGCCGGGACGCCGAGGCGGCCATCGCCGGGCGCAGCCGGCTGATCAGGATGAACGGCGCGGTGGAGTTGCAGAGCTGGACCTCCAGCAGCTCCACCGGGCCGACCTCGCTGACGGTCTGCACCCAGCTGTTGGTGTCCGCGAGGTCGGGCACCAGGCCGCCGGCGTCGATCGCGGTGCCGGCCTGGATCCGCTCGGGCGTTGCCGAGCCGGTGACCAGCGCGAGCGAGGTGACGTCCGCGGCGGGGATCCGCTCGCCGCCGGTGGCCTGCTGCGGCAGGGCGGGCAGGTCGACGCTGCCGCTGTTGAACCGGCCGATGGTGGTGGACTGCGGCAGCTCGCCGGCCGGCAGCGGCGCGGACTCGGCGGCGACCAGCTCGCGGTAGGACTCCGGCGGGCGGCGCACGGTCTGCGCGGCGTTGTTGATCAGGATGTCCAGCGGGCCGTCCGCGGCGACCTCGTCGGCCAGCGCCATCACCTGGGCCGGGTCGCGCAGGTCGATGCCGATGATCTTCAGCCGGTGCAGCCACTCGGCGCTGTCCGGCATCGCGGTGAAGCGGCGGATCGCGTCGTTGGGGAAGCGGGTGGTGATGGTGGTGTGGGCGCCGTCGCGCAGCAGCATCAGCGCGATGTACATGCCGATCTTGGCCCGGCCGCCGGTCAGCAGCGCGCGCTTGCCGGTGAGGTCGGCGCGGGCGTCGCGGCGGGCCCGGTTCTTGACCGCGCAGTCCTGGCAGAGGTTGTGGTAGAACGCGTCGACCTCGACGTAGCGCTGCTTGCAGATGTAGCAGGAGCGGGGGCGCTCCAGGATCCCGGCGATCTCGGTGGTGGTGACGGTGGTCAGGCCGAACGCGCCGGCCGTCTCGTCGTCGATCCGGGTCGGCGCGCCGGTCGCGGTGCGCGCGGTGACCTCGCGGTCGTTGGCGGTCTTGCGGGCCCGGGTCTCCTGGCGGCGGCGCTGCTTCAGGGTGCGGAATATGCCGCCGACGGCCTGGCGGACGGTGATCGCGTCCGGGTGGTCGACGTGCAGTTCGTCCAGCTCGGCCAGCACCTCCAGGCAGAGCCGCAGGCGCTCCGGGTCGAGGCCCGGGCCGTAGTCGACCCCCTCGGCGGCCTCGGTGCCGTTGTCCTGCTCGATGTCCACGCCCGCCGCCGTCATGCGCTCTGCCGTTTCCCGCTCGCCTCGCCGATCACGGCGTTCGCCGCGTTTACCGCGTGAATGCTACGGGAGGGGCCCCGGCCGGGGCGAAAAGCCGAGTATTTGGAGGATCCTCCAGGTCTACGCGCGGAGCTTCGATCATGGCTTGTGTGCAGCGCCAGCAAACGTGCTCGAACTGGCTTTTGGCGAACGGCTCGCGGAGAATCGAACGCCGGGTGCAGGGGCTCCCGAGTGCGCCCTGCGGCCGAGCCGCACCCGCACCCGAGGTGTACTTTTCTCCCAGCAGAGAGCCCCCTTCATGCGCTTCCTGAACGACCTCATGCCCTCGTACGACTTGACGTACGACGACGTCTTCATGGTCCCCAGTCGATCCGCCGTGGGCTCCCGCCAGGGTGTCGACCTCTCCTCCAACGACGGCACCGGCACCACGATCCCGCTGGTCGTCGCCAATATGACCGCCATCGCCGGCCGCCGGATGGCCGAGACCGTCGCCCGCCGCGGCGGCCTGGTCGCCATCCCCCAGGACATCCCGACCGAGGTCATCGCCGAGGTCGTCGGCTGGGTCAAGCGCCGCCACCTGGTGCACGACACGGCCATCACCCTCGACCCCGGCGCCACCGTCGCCGAGGCCCTCTCCCTGCTGCCCAAGCGCGCCCACGGCGCGCTGGTGGTGGTCGAGGACGGCCGGCCGGTCGGCGTCGTCACCGACTCCGACTGCCAGGGCGTCGACCGCTTCACCTCGCTCGCCGACGTGATGTCCCGCGAACTGCTGCTGCTGGAGGAGGACATCGACCCGCGCGACGCCTTCGACAAGCTCAGCGAGGGGCACCGCAGGCTCGCCCCCGTGGTGGACCGCGAGGGCCGCCTGGTCGGCATCCTGACCCGCAAGAACGCGCTGCGCGCCACCCTCTACACCCCCGCCGTGGACGCCGCCGGCCGGCTGCGGATCGCCGCCACCGTCGGCATCAACGGCGACGTCGCGGGCAAGGCCAAGGCCCTGCTGGAGGCGGGCGCGGACGCCCTGGTGGTGGACACCGCGCACGGCCACCAGGAGTCGATGATCACCGCGCTGCGGGCCGTGCGCGGCCTGGACCCGCAGGTCCCGGTGGTCGCGGGCAACGTCGTCTCGGCGGCGGGCGTGCGCGACCTCGTCGAGGCGGGCGCCGACATCCTGAAGGTCGGGGTCGGCCCGGGCGCGATGTGCACCACCCGGATGATGACCGGCGTCGGGCGACCGCAGTTCTCGGCCGTTCTGGAGTGCGCCGCCGAGGCCCGCCGGCTGGGCAGGCACGTCTGGGCGGACGGCGGCGTGCGGCACCCGCGCGACGTCGCCATGGCGCTGGCCGCCGGCGCGTCCAATGTGATGATCGGCTCCTGGTTCGCCGGTACCTACGAGTCGCCCGGCGACCTCCAGGCCACCGCCGACGGCCGGCAGTACAAGGAGTCCTTCGGCATGGCCTCCAAGCGGGCCGTGAGCAACCGCACCGCGCAGGACTCCTCGTACGACCGGGCCCGCAAGGCGCTGTTCGAGGAGGGCATCTCGCACTCCCGGATGTTCCTCGACCCGGCCCGCCCGGGTGTCGAGGACCTCATCGACTCCATCGTCGCGGGCGTGCGCAGCTCCTGCACCTACGCGGGCGCGGCCACCCTGGAGGAGTTCCACGAGAAGGCCGTCGTCGGCATCCAGAGCGCGGCCGGCTACGCCGAGGGCAAGCCGCTGCACTCCAGCTGGGCCTGATCCCGCAGGCGCGCTGCTGCTGCCGGCGCCGGGCCGAGGCCCAGCGGCAGCAGCAG
>NZ_JBHVER010000373.1:0-3767 GCF_042802195.1 Kitasatospora sp. NPDC057500
GCCCCCCATGCCCCCCTTGCCCCCGGTGCTGCGACCCCCGATCCCCCGATCCGGGGGTCGCACCCGGTCAGTCCGTCGCGATCGCCGCGAGGACGTTCATCCGCCCGGCCCGGAAGGCCGGTATGAGGGCGGCCAGCAGGCCGATGAGCACCGAGGCGGCCAGCGTGACGACGATCGTGGTGACCGGGACGGCGAGCGCCTCCAGCCCCTGCGACTCCAGCACCTGCTGACCGGTGATGCCCCAGGCCAGGCCGAGCACGGTGCCGAGGACGGCGCCGAACACGGCGATCACCACCGACTCCAGGCGGATCATCCGGCGCAGCTGGCGGCGGGAGAGCCCGATCGCCCGCAGCAGGCCGATCTCGCGGGTCCGCTCGACCACCGAGAGCGCCAGGGTGTTGACCACGCCGAGCACCGCGACCACGATCGCCAGGAAGAGCAGGCCGTAGATCATGTAGAGCAGGGTGTTGACCTGCTCCTGGATGAGGTCCTTGTAACCGGCCTGGTCGCGGACCGAGGCCTGCGGGTACTCCTTGAGCGCGTCCTC
This sequence comes from Kitasatospora sp. NPDC057500, assembly GCF_042802195.1. Lineage (NCBI taxonomy): Bacteria > Bacillati > Actinomycetota > Actinomycetes > Kitasatosporales > Streptomycetaceae > Kitasatospora > Kitasatospora sp. NPDC057500. Next base: position 548 of record NZ_JBHVER010000373.1, read on the forward strand.
CAGGGCGGTGAGCGTCCTGGCGACATCCGCCCCGGCCGCTGCCTTACCGAAGAGCACGGCGTTCACCGGCTGGTCGGCGGCGGGCACCGCCTTGGTGACGGCGTCGAGCGAAGCGAAGGTGTTGCCGTCGAAGAGCGAGTTGCCCTTGGTCATGATGACGCCGACCGGCAGCGACTGGACGCGTCCCTGACCGTAGTCGATCTTGACCATGTCGCCGACCTTGAGGCCGTGGTCCTTGGCGTAGTCCTCGCCGACCGCGATCGAGCCCTGCTTGAGGGAGTCGGCACTGCCGGCCTTGACCGGCAGCCGGAAGTCCTCGGCGAACCGCGCGGAGACGGCGGAGACACCGCTCTCCGAGGTCATGCCGTCCGGCGAGGTGAAGCGCGCGGGCAGGTACTTCTGCTCGGTGACGTGGTCCACGCCCCCGGTCTTGCGCACGGCCTCGACGATCTCCGCGGAGACGCCGTTCTGGCCGGCCGAGATGATGTAGTCGGCACCCACCGAGCGGTCGATCTGCTGGTTGGTGGACTTGATCACGGTGGAGGTGAAGACCGAGGCACCGACCACCAGCGCCAGTCCGATCATCAGCGCGGCGGCCGTGGCGCCGGTGCGCCGCGGGTTGCGCATCGCGTTGCGCTGGGCGAGCTTGCCGGACGGGCCGAACAGGGCGGGCAGCAGGGCGCCGAGCACCCGCACCACCGTGGTGGCCAGCAGCGGGCCGAGGACCACGAAGCCGACCAGGGTGAGCAGCACGCCCAGACCGATGTACACACCGCCGGTGGCCGCCTTCTCCGCCATGGCCGCCAGCACCAGCAGACCGCCGCCGGCGGCCGTCATCACCAGGCCGATGACCGCCCGGACGGTGTTGGAGCGGGCCTCGGCCGGGGTGCCGTGGTCGCGCAGCGCGGCGATCGGCGCGATCCGGCTGGCCCGGCGGGCCGGGATCCACGCCGCGAGCACGGTGATCACGATGCCCACCGCGTACCCGGCGACGAAGACGTTCGCGCCGATCGAGAGGTCCCCGGCGTCGAGGTGCATGCCGGCCGCGTTCATCAGCTGGATCAGCCCGACCGCCAGACCGAGGCCGGCGCCGATGCCGAGGGTCGAGCCGACCGCGCCGAGGATCAGCGCCTCCACCAGCACCGAGCGGTTGACCTGCTTGCGACTGCCGCCGACGGCGCGCAGCAGGCCGATCTCCCGGGTGCGCTGGGCGACCAGCATCGAGAAGGTGTTGATGATCAGGAAGCCGCCGACCAGCAGTGAGATGCCGGCGAAGCCGAGCATCGCGTACTTCATGAAGTCGAGGAAGGAGCCGACGTCCTTGACGTTCTCCGCCTTCTGCTCGGCCGCCGTCTTCGCCTGGAAGCCGGCGCCGACGCCGGCCAGCACATCGGACTTCAGCTGCTCGTCGGTACGGCTGCCGTCGCCGAACACCTCGACCGAAGTGAACGAGGTGTGCCTGAGCAGGAAGTTCTGCGCGGTGGCGGTGTCCAGGAAGGCCAGCGCCGCGCCCGGGTTGGTGGTCTTGAAGGCGGCGATGCCGACGATGGTGAAGTCCTGCTTGTCGACGGCGAGCACCCGCAGCTTGTCGCCCAGGCCGAGCTTGGCCTTCTTGGCGGTGTCCGCGTCGAGGACGACCTGGTCGGCGCCCTGCGGAGCGTGACCGGAGGTGATCTCGACCGGGTTGCGCGGGGTGTCCGTCCAGTTGCCGACGAGGGTCGGGGCGCCGCTGGTCGGGCCCACCGCCTTGTTGGTCGCCGGGTTGGCCAGGGTGGCGCTCTGCACGCTCACCTGGCCGACCGCCGTCCTCACCCCGGGGACCGCGGCGGCCTTGCCGACGCTGTCGGCCGGGACGGTCAGCGTCCTCCCCCGGGGGTCGTCGCCGAACTCCGGCTCGGCGGGCTGGACCGAGAGGTCCGAGGCGGTCGACGCGAAGAGCCGGTCGAAGGTGCTGGTCGCGGTGTTGGAGAACACCAGCGTCCCGGACACGAAGGCGACCGACAGCACGACCGCGACCAGGGAGAGCAGCATCCGCCCCTTGTGGGCGAAGAAGCTCCGCAGTGATGTCTTGAGCAGCATGGTCCTTTTACCCCCCTTGCCCGGTCAGCTGGTGCGCTTGCCGTCGAAACGGCGCATGCGCTCAAGGACGGAGTCGGCCGTCGGGGCGTGCATCTCGTCGACGATCACGCCGTCGGCGAGGAACAGCACGCGGTCCGCGTAGCCGGCGGCGACCGGGTCGTGGGTGACCATCACGATGGTCTGGCCCAGCTCGTCGACGCTGCGGCGCAGGAAGGAGAGCACCTCGGCGCCGGAGCGGGAGTCGAGGTTGCCGGTGGGCTCGTCGCCGAAGATGATCTCGGGGCGGGCGGCCAGCGCCCGGGCCACCGCGACGCGCTGCTGCTGGCCGCCGGAGAGCTGCGTCGGGCGGTGCTTGAGCCGGCCCGAGAGGCCGACGGTCTCCACCACCCGGTCCAGCCAGGCCTGGTCCGGCTTGCGGCCGGCGATGTCCATCGGGAGCGTGATGTTCTCCAGCGCGTTCAGCGTCGGCAGGAGGTTGAACGCCTGGAAGATGAAGCCGATCTTGTCCCGGCGCAGCCTGGTGAGCTGCTTGTCCTTCAGACCGGTGATCTCGGTGTCACCGATCCAGATCCGCCCTTCGGTCACCGTGTCCAGACCGGCCAGGCAGTGCATCAGGGTCGACTTGCCGGAACCCGAGGGGCCCATGATCGCGGTGAAGCGGCCGCGCTGGATGTCGACGTCGACCGCGTCCAGGGCGGTGACCCTGGTCTCGCCGGAGCCGTAGGACTTGGTCACCTGACGAGCCGAGGCGGCGACGGCGGAGGCACCGCCGGGAAGCTGGGGGTCGTACACGGCTGCTGCTGCCGTCGTCACTGTCGTCTCCTAAAAAGTGGTCCCACCCGTTGCCCCCCAGCCTCGTTCGTTCCACCCGTCCGGCGACATCGCGCAGGGGATAGTTTTCGACCGGGAGCTAGCTTCACCCTGCCGGTGCACCGGGGACCCGGACCCGATCGCATCGGGTCCGCCTCGGACGGGCGGGGATGTGAACCACGTTAGGAGCCGGGGCACGCACCCTCGTCATCCGACGGGAGGAAGCGCGCCAACCGGAGTTGTACGGGGTGCCGGGCACCTCCCCCTAGGGGTCTCCGGGGATCCCCTCAGGGTCCGCCCGCAAGGAGGCCAATCCCGGCGTGCGCCTGTT
>NZ_JBHVER010000374.1:0-3731 GCF_042802195.1 Kitasatospora sp. NPDC057500
GGTCAGCCGGCCGGGCTGATCCGGCGTCCGTCGCGGGCGCCGTACAGGGTGAGCGCCTCGACCGGGCAGTAGTCGGCCGCCTCGGCGAGCTCCGGGGTGAGCGGTTCCCCGGCCGCGCCGGTCGGCTGCTCGCGCAGCGGCCGGGCGAGGCCGTCGGCGCCGAGCGCCAGCGAGGCGGGCGCGGTGAGGGCGCACATGCCCGAGCCGATGCACCGGTCGCGGTCGACCTGGACGATCACCTCGGGCGTCGTCCCGGGCGCCGCTCCCGCCGCTCCCGCCGCTCCCGCCGCTCCCGCCGCTCCCGCCGTCCCGGTCGTGCCGTGGCCCGTCACCAGGCGACCTGGAGCCGCTGCGGGCTGCGGGTCAGCAGGCCGCGCCGCCACTCGATGGCCTCCTGCGGCGCGGTGAGCCGCAGCGCGGGCAGCCGCCGGGCCAGCCGGTGCAGGGCGAGTTCCATCTCCATCCGGGCCAGCCACGCGCCCAGGCAGTGGTGCGGGCCGGCGCCGAAGGTGTAGCTCGGCGCGGCGAGCGGGGAGAACAGCTCGGTCAGCAGGTCCCCGGTGAACACCTCAGGGTCGCTGTTGGCGGAGGCGACGTCGGCGGCGACCACGCTTCCGGCGGGGATCCGGACGCCGCCGATCTCGACGTCCTCGACCGCGCGCCGCAGCAGGCCGGGCAGCACGTCGGAGTCGCCCAGCGGGACGACGCGCAGCAGCTGTTCGGTGGCGGCCGCCGCGCTCTGCTCGTCGGAGGCGAGCTGCTGCCAGGCGTCGCGGCCCTCGCCGAGCAGGTAGACCAGGGCGTTGCCGAGCGAGGTCATGGTGGTCTCGTGCCCGGCCACGACCAGGCCGATGACGAGCGTGACGATCTGCTCCTCGGTGATCCCGGGGGTGTCGTCCGCGGCCGCGAGCAGGCTGCTGACCAGGTCGTCGCCGGGCTCCGCGCGGCGCTCGGCGATGACCTCGGCGCCGAAGTGGGCGAACTCGCCCATCGCGGTGCGGATGGCCTGCGGGGTGTACGCGGTGGTGGCCAGGGCGTGGTCGCTCCAGTGCTCCAGGCGCTTGGTGTCCAGCAGGTCCAGGCCCATCAGCCGGCTGATCACGGCGACCGGCAGCGGGCGGGTGTAGGCGGCGACGATGTCGGCGGGCGAGCCCCGGTCGATCAGCTCGTCGAGCAGGCCCTCGACGACCGAGGCCACCCAGGGGCGCCAGCGGGCGATCGCGCGCGGGGTGAACGCGCGCTGCACGGTGCGGCGCAGCCGCTGGTGCTCGACGCCGTCGATGTTGAGCAGCGCGGTCGGGTCGTCGAGCAGGTTGGGGGAGAGGGTGACCGGCGGGGCGTCCGGCGCGTGGAGCGGGGCGCGGCCCAGGCGCGGGTCGGTGAGCACCTGCCGGACGTCGGCGTGCCGGCTGACCAGCCAGACCGGGGTGCCGGTGGGCAGGGCGGCCGGCCGGGGCGGGCCGGGTTCGAGCAGGCGCAGGCAGTGCAGCGGCGGCAGCACGGCCGGAGCCGTGCCGGCGTCCGCGCCGGGGTTCGGGGCGGTACCGGTTCCGGCACCGGTGGCACTGTTCTCGGCGGACATCCGTACTCCAGACTCCAGGGCGGTGGCCGCGCGCGGCGGCCTGCGGGGGGTGGATCCGGGTGGTGCGCGGGGGACGGGCGGGGCGGTCGACGGGTGTGCCGGGTGGGCCGGGTTCGCTTCGACCGTACGTGGGCGACGGGCCGCAGTCAGCGACGATTCCAGCCAACGCCCGGGTTCCACGGGCATGGTGAGGGCACAGCGGCGACCGGGGGCGCTCGGCGGGGCGTGTGCGCCCCGCGGTGCGCCCCCGAGGGAGTGGTCGCCCCGGTGAGCCGGATCACCCGGGAGGTTCCCCGGCCCGCCCCCGGAGCGGGCGCTACGCTTCGTGGGCGAGTCACCCGACTCGTGTCGGCGGACCGCGTCGACGCAGGTCACGCCGGTGCAGAGCGGCACCGGCCGACGGAGGTGGAAACGGATGGCCCAGCAGGTCAAGGCAGTGATCGCACGCGCCAAGGGCGCGCCCGTGGAGGTGACGACGATCGTCGTGCCCGACCCCGGGCCGGGCGAGGCGGTGGTGCGGATCCAGGCCTGCGGCGTGTGCCACACCGATCTGCACTACCGCGAGGGCGGGATCAACGACGAGTTCCCGTTCCTGCTCGGCCACGAGGCCGCGGGCATCGTGGAGAGCGTCGGCGAGGGCGTCACCGAGGTCGCGCCCGGCGACTTCGTCGTCCTCAACTGGCGCGCCGTCTGCGGCCAGTGCCGCGCCTGCAAGCGCGGGCGGGCCCAGTACTGCTTCAACACCCACAACGCCGAGCAGAGGATGACGCTGCTGGACGGCACCGAGCTGTCCCCGGCGCTGGGCATCGGCGCGTTCGCCGAGAAGACCCTGGTCGCCGCCGGCCAGTGCACCAAGGTGGACCCGGCCGCCGACCCGGCCGTCGCCGGGCTGCTCGGCTGCGGCGTGATGGCGGGCATCGGCGCCGCCATCAACACCGGCAACGTCGGCCGCGGCGACACGGTCGCGGTGATCGGCTGCGGCGGCGTCGGCGGCGCGGCCGTGCTGGGCTCGCGGCTGGCCGGCGCGTCGAAGATCATCGCGGTGGACATCGACGACCGCAAGCTCGCCACCGCCGAGAAGCTCGGTGCCACCCACACCGTCAACTCCAGGAACACCGACCCCGTCGAGGCAATCCGCGAGCTGACCGGCGGCCACGGCGCGGACGTCGTGGTCGAGGCGGTCGGCCGCCCGGAGACGTACCAGCAGGCCTTCTACGCCCGCGACCTGGCCGGCACGGTCGTCCTGGTCGGTGTGCCGACGCCGGAGATGAAGCTGGAGCTCCCGCTGCTCGACGTGTTCGGGCGCGGCGGTGCGCTGAAGTCCTCCTGGTACGGCGACTGCCTGCCCTCGCGGGACTTCCCGATGCTGGTCGACCTCTACCTCCAGGGCCGCCTGGACCTCGGCGCCTTCGTCAGCGAGACCATCGGCCTCGACGCGGTGGAGCAGGCGTTCGAGCGCATGCACCACGGCGACGTGCTCCGTTCGGTGGTGGTCCTGTGAGCACCTCGTCCGCCCGCGTCGACCGGCTCGTCACCGCCGGCACCTTCGAACTCGACGGCGGCAGCTGGGAGGTGGAGAACAACGTCTGGATCGTCGGCGACGACACCGAGGCCGTGGTGATCGACGCGGCCCACGACGCCGCCGCGATCGAGGAGGCGCTCGCCGGCCGCCGGCTGGTCGCCATCGTCTCCACCCACGCGCACAACGACCACATCGACGCCGCCCCGGAGCTGTCCGCGCGCACCGGCGCACCGGTCCTGCTCCACCCGGACGACCTGCCGCTGTGGAAGCTGACCCACCCGGACCGCCTCCCCGACGGCGAACTCGCCGACGGCCAGCGGATCGAGGTCGCCGGTATCGCGCTGACCGTGCTGCACACGCCCGGCCACGCCCCGGGCGCGGTCTGCCTCCACGCCCCGGACCTGGGCACGGTGTTCACCGGCGACACCCTCTTCCAGGGCGGCCCGGGCGCCACCGGGCGCTCGTTCTCGCACTTCCCGACCATCATCGACTCCATCCGCGAGCGGCTGCTCCCGCTGCCCGCCGACACGGTGGTCCGCACCGGCCACGGCGACCCGACCACCATCGGCGCCGAGGCCCCGGCCCTCCCCGACTGGATCGCCCGCGGCCACTGAGGCCGTCGGGCGG
>NZ_JBHVER010000375.1:0-3570 GCF_042802195.1 Kitasatospora sp. NPDC057500
CCGGCCCCCACTGCTCGGGGGCCGGACCGCCGTCGGCCCGTACGCGCGGACCCGTGCGGGCGGGCCCGTCGGCTCAGGCCAGCGAGGCCATCCACGCCTCGACGTCCTCGGCGCGGCGCGGCAGGCCGGCCGAGAGGTTCTCGTTGCCGTCGGCGGTGACCAGGATGTCGTCCTCGATCCGCACGCCGATGCCGCGGTACTCCTCGGGGACGGTCAGGTCGTCCTGCTGGAAGTACAGGCCGGGCTCGACGGTGAGCACCATGCCCGGCACCAGCAGCGCGTCGACGTGCTCCTCGGTGCGCGAGTGGGCGCAGTCGTGGACGTCCAGGCCGAGCATGTGGCCGGTGCCGTGCAGGGTCCAGCGGCGCTGGAGGCCCAGCTCCAGGACCTTCTCGACGTCGTACACCGAGGCGTCCAGCAGGCCCCAGGCGAGCAGCCGCTCGGCGAGCACCCGCTGCGAGGCGTCGTGGAAGTCGCGGAACCGGGCGCCGGGCTTCACCGCCGCGATGCCGGCCTCCTGCGCGTCGTGGACCGCGTCGTAGATCTTGCGCTGGAGCGCGTCGAAGCGGCCGTTGATCGGCAGGGTGCGGGTGACGTCGGCGGTGTAGAGGGTGCTGGTCTCCACGCCGGCGTCCAGCAGCAGCAGCTCGCCGGGGCGGACCTCGCCGTCGTTGCGCACCCAGTGCAGGGTGGTGGCGTGCGGGCCGGCGGCGCAGATCGAGCCGTAGCCGACGTCGTTGCCCTCGACCCGGGCGCGGCGCCAGAAGGTGCCCTCGATCCAGCGCTCGGAGGTGGCGACGGCTTGGCCGAGCTCGCGCACGCAGTCGGTGAAGCCCTTCACGGTGGCCTCGCAGGCGGCGCGCAGCTCGCCGATCTCCCACTCGTCCTTGACCAGCCGCAGGCCGCTCAGGAACTCCTTGAGGGAGGCGTCCTTGTCGGCGTCCAGCACCTCGGCGAGCGCGGCCTCCAGACCGGCGTCGTAGCCGCGCACGATCCGGGTCGGCACGCCGTCCCCGGCCCGCGCGGCCAGCTCGTCGGCGGCCTTGCGGACGTCGCGGACCGGCAGGCCGAGCAGCTGCTCCTGCTCGGTGAGGCTGTGCCGGCGGCCGACCCACAGCTCGCCGTGGCCGTCCAGCCAGAACTCGCCGTTCCCGCGGTCGGAGCGGGGCAGCAGGTAGAGGTGGAAGTCGTGGCCGGTGGCGCCCGAGGGCTCGGCGACCAGCACGGCGTCCTCGGTCTGGTCGCCGGTGAGGTGCACGTACTCGCTGGCGGCGCGGAAGCTGTAGTCGCAGTCGTTGGAGCGGACCTTGAGGGTGCCGGCCGGGACGACCAGGCGCTCGCCGGGGAAGGCGGCGGACAGCCTGGCGCGGCGCTCGGCGGCGTACGGGGCCTGCGGGACCGGGGCCAGGCCGTGCAGCTCGGTGTCCGCCCAGCCGGACTTCATCGAGGCGGCCAGCTCGTCGGAGACCTCGGAGTAGAGGCCGTTCTTGCGGCCCTTGAACTGCTGCGGCTCCTCGTCGCCGCCGACGGCCTCGGGGTTCTCGGCCACCGCGGGGGTGCGGTCCTCGGTCACGTACGTCGCCTCCTTGCGCGTAATGCCGCCCGGGGCGCGTCGGATCGCGACACAGGTGGGCGGCCGTCCGTCCATGGTACGGACGCCCGGCCGCTCACCCGTTCGGGCCTCGACCGCGTGGCCGGGCTACTCGAAGCGCGCCGCGAGCAGCAGCAGGTCGTCGGTGGCCGGGCCGTGCCCGGAACGGGCCGCGTCCTGCTCCGCCGCGACCGCCACCAGGTGGGCGCAGAGCCGCTCGGGGTCGATCCGCACGTCGCGCGGGGCGTCGGCGGCGGCCCGGCGCAGGTTGGCCTGCCCGGCGTGCAGGGTCCGGCCGAAGCGGCGGGCCAGTCCCTCGGTGTAGAGCACCAGGGTGTCGCCGCGCTCGGCGGCGAACTCGACCCCGGGCGCCTCCCAGCAGGAGAGCACGCCGAGCGGGGCGGAGAGCGAGGTCTCCACGAACTCGGCGCCGTACCGGGTGACCAGCACCGGCGGGCAGTGGCCGGCCCCGGCCAGGGTGATCCGCCGGCCCTCCGGCTCCACCCAGGCGTAGACGGCGGTGGCGGTGCGGGTCGGCTCGGTGGTCTTCAGCAGCAGTTCGAGGTCGCCCAGGACGGACACCGGGTCCTCGCCCTCCAGCACCGCGTACGCCCGCAGCGCGGCCCGCACCCGGCCCATCGCGGCGGCCGCGCCGGGGGCGGAGCCCGGTCCGGCGCCCGGACCGTCGCCGGAGACCGAGCCGACGGTGAGGCCGACCGTGCCGTCCGGCAGCGGGATGGCGTCGTACCAGTCGCTGCCGCAGGAGCGGTCCAGGCCGGCGGGGACGAGCCGGGCGGCCAGCCGCAGGCCGGCGGGCCGGGGGAGGCGGTCGGGCAGCAGGCCGCGGCGCAGCGCCTCGGTGGTGCGCCGGACCTTCTCCGCCTCGATCTGCTTGGCCAGCAGCGGGGCGGCCACCTGGGTGTAGCGGCGGGCCAGCTCGCGCTGGCGGTCGGTCGGGCCGCCGGGCTCGTCGTAGAACCAGAGCGCGGCGGCCAGCGGGCCGTCCTCCTCGGTGGCGAACGGCAGGCCGTAGCAGCCGCCGAGGCCGAGGTGGCCGGCGAGCTCGCGCAGCCGGGCGCCGATCGCCGGGTCGCCGACGAGGTCGTGCGACTGCAGTTCGGCGGGCCGGTCGTGCTCGCGCAGCAGCCGCGCGAGCAGGCTCTGGTCCGGCGGGACGGTCTCCAGCGCGCCGAGGCAGGCGCGGTCCAGGCCGAGGCCGACCGGCTGGCTGGGGCCGCCACCGGGCAGCGCGGTGACCAGCAGGGCGCGGTCGGCGCCGAGCAGCGCGGCGACGGAGGCGAGCACGGCGTCCAGGGTGGCGGACAGGCCGCGGGCGCGGGCGAGCCGCTCGGTGTGCTCGTGCAGGCTGGTGAAATCGGACAGGCGTCCGGCCAAACGGTCCTGCACTCCGGCGGCGGCCACGGCGGGCTGGGCGCCGTCGGGTGCGCCGGGGGCGCCCGCGGCGCGGCCCGCGCCCTCGCCGCCGTTCGGCAGCTCACCGGGCGCTCGGCCGTCCGGGCGGGCCGCGGGCGCGGCCGGATCGGGGAAGCCCGGCGGGTCGAGCACGGAGAGCCCGCTGGTGCCGCCGGCCTCGGCCGGCTCCGATGACGTCGACGGTGGGTGGGACTCGGTCATGCCGCCACTCCTGACGCGGTGGTGCGTGTCACGCGGATCATGCGGAACCCCCAGGTACGGCCGTTTGGAGCGAGCACGGCCAAAGGGCGCGTTTCGCCTCGATTCGCTACTACTCGTCATTGATCGACAGCAATGCCACCACTTCTACACAGGCCATTCGGGGCATGTCCAGAGTCATGACAAGGCTGGTCAAGGCTGGTGGCCGGTCGCGCGCCGTCGCGGGCCCGGCCCGGGGGCGCGTTCCGTTCAGCGCGCGCCGGTCGGGTGCGCCGGTCGGGTGTGCCGCGGGGCGGCGGGACGCGGCCCACCCCCCCGGCGGGCCTGGAGGGGCCGGGGAGCGGGCA
>NZ_JBHVER010000376.1:0-3553 GCF_042802195.1 Kitasatospora sp. NPDC057500
GCGGCCTGATCGGCCAACGCTTCAGGGGACTTGCCGGAGACCAGCCACACCTGGGGCCCGTCGACGGGTGTCTCTTCCGGGGCGCTGGTGTCGGTCTCGGTGGTGGGGGGTTGTTCGAGGATGAGGTGGGCGTTGGTGCCGCTGATGCCGAAGGAGGAGACGGCGGCGCGGCGGGGGTGCTCGGTGACCGGCCACGGGGTCTGCTCGGTCAGCAGGTGGATGCTGCCCGAGGTCCAGTCGACGTGCGGGGTCGGCTCGTCGATGTGAAGGGACCGGGGCAGGGTCCCGTGCCGCATCGCGAGAATCATCTTGATGACGCCGGCGACGCCGGCGGCGGCCTGGGTGTGGCCGATGTTCGACTTGATGGAGCCGAGGTGCAGGGGCTGGTCGGCGGGGCGGTCCTGGCCGTAGGTGGCCAGGAGTGCCTGGGCCTCGATCGGGTCGCCGAGACGGGTGCCGGTGCCGTGCGCCTCGACGGCGTCCACCTGGTCGGCGGCAAGGCCAGCACTCGCCAGGGCCTGGCGGATCACCCGCTCCTGCGAGGGACCGTTCGGAGCGGTCAGCCCGTTGCTCGCACCGTCCTGGTTGACCGCGCTGCCTCGCACCAGCGCCAGCACGGTGTGCCCGTTGCGCTGGGCGTCCGACAACCGCTCCAGGACCACCAACCCCACACCCTCGGCCCAGCCCGTGCCGTCCGCACCCGCCGCGAACGGCTTGCACCGACCGTCCGCCGACAGTGCACCCTGCCGGCTGAACTCGATGAAGGTGCTGGGGGTGGACATGACCGTGACGCCGCCGGCGAGCGCGAGCGAGCACTCCCCTCGGCGCAGGGCCTGGCTGGCCAAGTGCATGGAGACCAGCGAGGAGGAGCACGCCGTGTCCACCGTCAGCGCAGGGCCTTCGAGACCCAGGGTGTAGGCGATTCGACCGGACGCCACACTGCCGATGCTTCCGCTGCCCATGTAGCCCTCCAGCTCCGAGGGCACGTGATGGAGCCGGCTCATGTAGTCCGTGTACATCAGGCCGATGAACACGCCTGTCTGGCTGCCTCGCAACGAGGCCGGCCGTACGCCCATCCGCTCGAACGACTCCCAGGCGCACTCCAGGAGCAGTCGTTGCTGCGGGTCGGCGGCCAGTGCTTCACGCGGGCTGATCCCGAAGAATTCCGCGTCGAAGTGGTCGGCTCGGTCGAGGAACCCGCCCCTGCGGGTGTAGCTCGTCCCGGTGTTCGACGGCTCCGGGTCGTACAGTGCGTCGACGTCCCAACCCCGGTCATCGGGGAACAGGGAAGTGGCATCCAGTTCTTCGGTGACCAACTGCCAAAGGTCGTCCGGCCCGAGCACTCCACCGGGATAGCGGCAACTCATCGCGACGATGGCTATCGGCTCGTCGTCGGTCACCACTGCTGTGGGGGCGATCGTCGCGGTCTCGCCGGTACCGGTGAGCTCGGTCAGCAGGTGATCGACGAGGGCGGACGGTGAGGGAAAGTCGAAGATCAGGGTTGTGGAGAGGCGCAGGCCGGTGACGTTGTTCATCCGGTTGCGCAGCTCCACCGCAGCGAGTGAGTCGAACCCGAGAGACTTGAAGGAATGCTCGGCATTGACCGTGTCGAACCCTTGGTGTCCGAGGACTGTGGCGATCTCGGTGCCGAGGATGCCGAGGATGAATTCCCTCTGCCCGGCGGGGGAGAGCGGGGCGAGCCGTTCGGAGAGGGCGGAGTCGCCGCCGGAAACGTGCGTCCGACGACTCGCTACGGCGCTTCGGGGGCGGGTGGGCACGACGTCCTGCAGAAGCGTTGGCAGCGTTCCGTTGTGGGCTTGAGTCTGGAGGGCGGTGGTGCTGAGACGGGTGGGGAGGAGATGGGGGTGGGTGGTGGTGAGGGCGTGGTCGAAGAGCGCGAGGGCGTCCGCAGTGGGGAGGGGAGCCATTCCGGTGCGGCTCATGCGTGCCAGATCGGCGGTGCTGAGGTGGCCGGTCAGGTTGCTCGACTGCTGCCAGAGTCCCCAGGCGAGGGAGGTGGCGGGTAGGCCGAGTGTGTGGCGGTGGTGGGCGAGGGCGTCGAGGAAGGTGTTGGCGGCGGCGTAGTTGGCCTGGCCGGGGTTGCCCAGGATTCCGGTGACGGAGGAGTAGAGGACGAAGGCGGCGAGGTCGAGGTGCTGGGTCTGGTGGTGGAGGTTCCAGGCGGCGTCGGCCTTGGGGCTCAGGACGGTGTCGAGTTGCTCGGGGGTGAGGTTCTCCACCGTGGCGTCGGCCAGAACGCCGGCGGTGTGGATGACGGCGGTGAGGGGGTGTTCGTTGGGGATGTCGGCGAGGAGGGCGGCGAGTTGGTCGGGGTCGGCGGTGTCGCAGGCGGTGATGGTGACGTGGGCGCCGAGGTCTGTGAGTTCCTGGCGCAGCTGGTCGGCACCTTCGGCGTTCGGGCCGCTGCGGCTGACCAGGAGGAGCTGGGTGTGTCCCTGGGCGACCAGATGGTGGGCGAGGAGGCTGCCGAGGGTGCCGGTGCCGCCGGTGATGAGGACGGTGCCGTCGGGGTTGAAGGCTGCTGGGGTCGTGCTTGCCGGGGTGGTGGTGCGGGTGAGGCGGGGTGCGTGGATGGTGTTGTCGCGGATGGCGAGTTGGGGTTCGTTGGTGGTGAGGGCGGTGTGGAGGGTGTGGGGGTTGGTGGGGGTGGTGTCGAGGTCGATGAGGGTGAAGCGGTTGGGGTTTTCGCTTTGTGCGGTGCGGATGAGGCCCCAGAGGGGTGAGGCGGTGAGGTCGTGGACGTCTTCGCTGTCGTGGGTGGCGATGGCGTTGCGGGTGCAGATGGCGAGGTGGGTGGTGGTGAGGCGGTCGTCGGTGAGCCACTGCTGGATGAGGGTGAGCAGGTGGCGGGTTGCCTGGTGGAGTTCTTCGATGGTGGCCAGCGGCTGGAAGACGCACGGCAGGAGAACGGTCGTGGGTGCGCTGGTGTCGAGGGTTTCGGCGAGTGCGGTGATGCTGTCGTAGCGGGGGATCCGGTCGCCGGAGGTGATCGTTTCGCCGTTGGTGAGGGGGAAGTGCTCGGTGTCCAGCCAGGCCCAACTTGGCTCCGTCACCGACGAGGGCGGGGTGAGGGGTGTCCACTCGATGTGGAAGAGGCTGTCGTGCAGGGTCTTTGTGCTGTCGGCGAGTTGTTCGGCCGGGAGGGGGCGGAGCGTCAGTGCGTCGATTGATGCCACGGGTGTTCCGCCGGCGTCGGCTGCGGTTATGGCGAAGGTGTTCTCGCCTGTGGTGGTGAATCGGACGCGGAGGGAGGTGGCGCGGACGGCGTGCAGGCGTACTCCGGACCAGGAGAACGGCACCGGTATCTCGCCACCTGGGGAGTTCAGCGCCTCCAGGACGATGGTGTGGAGGGCGGCGTCGAGGAGGGCGGGGTGGATGTCGAAGGCGTCGGCTTCGAGGTCTTCGGGGAGGGTGATGTCGGCGTAGGTGTGGTGGTCGTCGCGCCAGGCGGCGGTGAGGCCTTGGAAGGCGGGGCCGTAGGTGTAGCCGTGGTCGGCGAGGAGGGGGTAGGCGTCGGTGACGTCGACCGGGG
>NZ_JBHVER010000377.1:0-3543 GCF_042802195.1 Kitasatospora sp. NPDC057500
GCGACACGCGTCGCGGCGGGCCCCGCCCGCTTCCGTCCGCTCAGGCCCGGTCGCAGGCCTGCGCCCGCAGTGCGCGGGCCAGGTCGTCCCGGCGCTCCAGCACCAGCCGGCGCAGCGCGGGCGCCGCGTCCGGGTGCCCCGCCAGCCAGGCGTCCGCCTCGGCCAGCGTGGCCTCGTCCACCTGTGCCTGCGGGAAGAAGCCGCCGACGATGCGCATCGCGATCTCGATGGTCCGCTCGGCCCAGACCCGCTCCAGCAGCTTGAAGTAGGGCGCGGCGTAGAGCGCGGTGAGGTCGCGGTGCGCGGGCACCGCGAAGCCGGCGATGCTGGCCTCGACCAGCGCGTTGGGCAGCTCGTCGGAGTCGATCACGGCGGACCAGGCGGCGGCCTTGGCCTCCGGGGTGGGCCGGGCGGCCAGGCACTGGGTGTGCTGGCGGCGCCCGCTCGCGGTGTTGTCGGCGGCCAGCTCCCCGGCCAGTTCCTCCTCGCCGGCCTGGCCGGCCGCGGCCAGTGCCAGCCACAGCGCCCAGCGCAGCTCCTGGTCGACCTCCAGGCCGTCGATCCGGGCCGTGCCGGCCAGCAGGCCGCGGACCAGGCCGAGGTGCTCGGAGCCGTTGGCGGTCTGCGCCAGGAAGCGGGCCCAGGCCAGCTGGTGGTCGCTGCCGGGGGCGGCGGCGCGCAGCTCGCGCAGCGCGCCGTCGGCGAGCAGCCGGCCGCCCTCGCCGCGCCAGGCCGGGTCGGCGTAGAGGTCGACGGCGCCCTTGGCCTGGGCGTGCAGGGACTGCAGGACGCCGATGTTGGCCTCCTGGCCGGCGAACCGCAGGACCAGCGCCACGTAGTCGCGGGCCGGCATCAGGGCGTCCCGGGTGAGGTTCCAGACGGCGGACCAGGCGAGCGCGCGGGCCAGGTCGTCCCTGATGTCGCCGAGGCCGCCGCGCAGGGTCTCCAGCGACTCCTCGTCGAAGCGGATCTTGCAGTAGGTCAGGTCGTCGTCGTTGAGCAGGACCAGCGCGGGCCGGGGGCGGCCGGCGGCGCCGGCGACGACGGTGCGGGCGCCGGTGACGTCCAGTTCGAAGCGGTCGGTGCGCACCAGCGCGCCGTCGGCGTCCCGGTCGTAGAGGCCGACCGCGATCCGGTGCGGGCGCAGGACGCCGCCGTCCTGGAGGACGGCGAGTTCGGTGATCCGGCCCTCGGCGTCGGCGGTGAGCTGCGGGGTGAGGGTGTTGACGCCGGCGGTCTGCAGCCAGGCGGCGGCCCAGGACTTGAGGTCGCGGCCGCTGGTCTCCTCCAGGATGTCCAGCAGGTCGGCGAGTTCGGTGTTGCCGAAGGCGTGCCGCTGGAAGTAGCGGCGGGCGCCCTCGAAGAAGGCGTCCGCCCCGGCGTACGCCACCAGCTGCTTGAGCACCGAGGCGCCCTTGGCGTAGGTGATGCCGTCGAAGTTGAGCTTGGCGTCCTCCAGGTCCCGGATGTCCGCGGTGATCGGGTGGGTGGTGGGGAACTGGTCCTGGCGGTAGGCCCAGGCCTTGCGCTGGTTGGCGAAGGTGACCCAGGCGGACCGGTAGCGGGTGCCGGCGCCGACCAGGCCGTAGGAGCCCATGAAGTCGGCGAAGGACTCCTTCAGCCACAGGTCGTCCCACCAGCGCATGGTGACCAGGTCGCCGAACCACATGTGCGCCATCTCGTGCAGGACGACGTTGGCCCGGCCCTCGTAGGCGGCGTCGGTGACCCGCGAGCGGAAGACGAACTCCTCGCGGAAGGTGACGCAGCCGGGGTTCTCCATGGCGCCGATGTTGTACTCGGGGACGAACGCCTGGTCGTACTTGCCGAAGGGGTACGGGTAGCCGAACCTCTCGTGGAAGAAGTCGAGTCCGAGCCTGGTGACGCCGAGGATCTCGTCGGAGTCGAAGTACGGGGCGAGCGACCTGCGGCACATCGCGGAGAGCGGGATGTCCAGCACGGTGCCGTCGTCCAGGGTGCGGCTGTAGTGGTCGCGGGCGACGTGGTACGGGCCGGCGACGACGGCGGTGAGGTAGGTGGAGATCGGCCGGGTCGGCGCGAACTCCCAGGTGCGGGCGCCGGCTTCGGCGGTGACGCGCTCGTGCGGGGCGTTGGACCAGACGTCCCAGGCGGCGGGCGCGGTGACGGTGAAGGTGAACGGGGCCTTCAGGTCGGGCTGTTCGAAGGTGGCGAAGACCCGGCGGGCGTCGGCCGGCTCGTAGTGGGTGTAGAGGTAGGTCTCGCCGTCGGCGGGGTCGGTGAAGCGGTGCAGGCCCTCGCCGGTGCGGCTGTAGGCGCAGTCGGCCTCGACGGTGAGCACGTTCTCGGCGGCCAGGCCGTCGACGTGCACCCGGGCGCCGTCGTAGGCGGCGGCCGGGTCGAGGGCGCGGCCGTTCAGGGTGACGGCGCGCACGGCCGGCGCGAGCAGGTCGAGGAAGGTCGCCGCGCCCGGTTCGGCGCAGCGGAAGGCGATGGTGGTGGTGGAGCGGAAGGTGGCGGCCGCGGGGTCGGGGGCCGAGGTCACGTCCAGCTGGACGCGGTAGCCGTCCACGGTGAGGATGCTGGCCCGCTGCTGGGCTTCGTCGCGGCTCAGGTTCTTGCCCGGCACGGCGGTACTCCTTTGTCCGGCTCGCACGGTGGTGCGGTCTTCGCTGGTGCGGTGGTGCGGCGCGCTGTGGTGCTGCGGGGGCATCCTTTCACGCCCCCCGCGCCGGTACCATTGCACAACTCGGCCGGGTGGGGCGGAATCAGCGGCGCGGGCCGGGTGTTTGGCGCTCTGGGGGCGTGGTCCCGCGCGGCCGCACGGCCCCCGACCCACACTTCTTCCGGACGACTCTCGAAGGACGACAGCCGTGACGACTGCCGCTGGTGCCACCGGCGCCGCCGAGCGCAAGACCGCCGACTTCTGGTTCGACCCGGCCTGTCCGTGGGCCTGGATGACGTCCCGCTGGCTGATCGAGGTCCAGCAACTGCGCCCGGTGGACGTGAACTGGCACGTGATGAGCCTGTCGGTGCTGAACGAGGACCGGGACCTCCCGCCGCAGTACCGGGAGCTGCTGGACAGCGCCTGGGGCGCGGTGCGGGTGTGCATCGCGGCCGCGCGCGAGCACGGCGACCAGGTGCTGGGCCCGCTCTACACCGAGCTGGGCACCCGTTTCCACAACGAGGGCCTGCCGGCGAACCGGGAGACCGTCGAGGCGGCGCTGGCCGCGGCCGGGCTGCCGGTGGAGCTGGCGGACGCGGCCGACACCGACGCGTACGACGAGGCGCTGCGCATCTCGCACAAGGAGGGCATCACCCTGGTCGGCGAGGACGTCGGCACCCCGGTGATCGCGGTCGAGGGCGCGGACGGCGAGCGGGTCGCGTTCTTCGGCCCGGTGGTGACGCCGATCCCGCGCGGCGAGGCCGCCGCCCGGCTGTGGGACGGCACCCTGCTGGTCGCCTCGACGCCGGGCTTCTACGAGATCAAGCGGACCCGTACCGCGAGCCCGTCCTTCGAGTAGGCCGCGACGCGCGAAGGGGGCCCGGCACCGCACGGTGCCGGGC
>NZ_JBHVER010000378.1:0-3529 GCF_042802195.1 Kitasatospora sp. NPDC057500
GTTCGAGGTGGGGCGTGTCGGGGACCAGGTGATTTCGTAGAGGGCTCCCTCGGCGGGGCCGCCGGCCGCCAACTGCTCCGGCGAGACCGGACGGCTCACCATGGAGGACACCGACAGGACCGGCTGCCCGGCGGCATCCGCGACCTGGAGCGCCAGGCCGCCGTCGGCCACCCGGGTGAGCCGGGCCCGCACCGCGGAGGATCCGGCGGCGTGCAGCGACACCTCGTTCCAGGCGAACGGGATCGAGGTCTCTCCCGCGCCGTCATTGGTGAGGATGGCCGCGTGCATGACGGCGTCGAGCAGAGCCGGGTGGATGCCGAAGCGCACGGCGTCGTCGCTGACGTCGTCGGGCAGGGCGACGTCGGCGTACAGTTCGTCACCGCGCCGCCACAGCGCCCGGAGCCCCTGGAACACCGGGCCGTAGCCGAATCCGAGCTCGGCGATCCGCTCGTAGGCGCCGTCGACCGGCACCTCTACCGCGCCCGCCGGCGGCCAGGCGCTCAGCTCGAAGCCGCCGCCCGGCAGCGGAGCGCGGCCCAGGAAACCGGAGGCGTGGCGAAGCCAGGCCTGCTCCGGGTCGTCCTCCGGCCGGGAGTGGACGGTGATCGCCCGGCGCCCGGTCGCATCGGGCTCGCCGACCCACACCTGCACCTGGAGCCCGCCCTGCTCGGGCAGGACCAGCGCGGCGGCGAGTGTCAGCTCCTCCAGCACCTCGCAGCCGGTCTCCGCGCCTGCCCGGAGCACCATCTCCACCAGGCCGGCGCCGGGGACCAGCACGGTGTCGTGCACCTGGTGGTCGGCCAGCCAGGGGTGCGACTCCAGCGACAGCCGCCCCGTGAAGAGGTGGCCGTTCCCGTCCGCCAACTCGACGGCGGCGCCCAGCAGCGGGTGCTCGGCCGCCCGCACGCCGACCGCGTTGAGGTCGCCGCTCGCCCGCCGGGCGTTCACCCAGTAGCGCCGGCGCTGGAAGGCGTAGGTCGGCAGATCGACGTGCCGCGCCGGTGCCGGGTCGAAGACGGCCCGCCAGTCCACCGGCGCGCCGGTGGAGTGCAGCCGCCCGAGCGCCGCCCACAGCGTCGCCGTCTCGTCACGGTCCTTGCGCAGCGGGGAGGCCAGCAGCAGTTCGTCCGTCTCCTCGCCGAGGCAGTCCTGTGCCATCCCGGTGAGCACGGCGTCGGGGCCGATCTCCACGAACCGGCTCGCACCGAGTTCCCGCAGCGTCCGCACGCCGTCGGCGAATCGGACGGCTTCCCGGATGTGGCGTGTCCAGTAGTCGGGTGAGCGGAGTTGTTCGTCGGTGGCGAGTGCGCCGGTGAGGTTGGAGACGAGGGGGATGCGGGGTGTGCCGTAGTCGAGGTGTTCGACCGTGGTGCGGAACTCGTCGAGGATCGGGTCCATCAGGGGGGAGTGGAAGGCGTGGGAGACGCGCAGGCGGGTGGTCTTGCGTCCGAGGCCGGCGAAGTGTGCGGTGGTCTCCTGGACCGCGGTGTGTTCGCCGGAGACGACGACGGCGTCGGGGCCGTTGACGGCGGCGATCGAGACGGGGCCGTGGAGTTGTGCGAGGACTTCGTCCTCGGTGGCCTGGAGGGCGGCCATCGCTCCGCCTTCGGGCAGGGCTTGCATGAGTCGGGCGCGTGCCGTGACCAGGGTGCAGGCGTCGGTGAGGGTGAGGACGCCTGCCGCGTGTGCTGCCGCGACTTCGCCGATGGAGTGTCCGGCCAGGTAGTCGGGCCGTACGCCCCAGGATTCCAGGAGGCGGAAGAGTGCCACTTCGACGGCGAACAGGGCGGGTTGGGCCCATTCGGTGCGGTTGAGCTGCTCGGCGTCGTCGCCCCAGACCACCTCGCGGAGGCCGTCGCCCAGTTCGGCGCAGACGGCGTCGAAGGCCGTCGCGAAGGCCTCGAACCGCTCGTACAGCCCGCGTCCCATGCCGAGCCGCTGCGACCCCTGGCCGGAGAAGAGGAAGGCCGTCGGCCGGACGCCGCGGGCAGCGGCCGTGTAGACGTTCGGTGCGCGTCCGCCCTCGGCCAGTGCCCGGAGGCCGGCCAGCAGTTCCTCCCGGTCCGCACCGGTGACGACGGCGCGGCGGTCCAGCGCGGTGCGGGTGACGGCGAGCGCGCGGGCGGTCTCCAGCACGGTCAGTTCCGGCGCGGACTCCACGAAGGACGCCAGACGAGCCGCCTGGGCCCGCAGGGCCACCGGGTCGGCGGCCGAGACCAGCCAGGGCGCCGCACCGGCGGATTCGGCGGGCGCGGACTCCGGCCGCTCCGGGCCCTGTTCGAGCACCACGTGGGCGTTGGTGCCGCTGATCCCGAACGCCGAGACCGCGGATCGGCGCGGTCGTCCGGTCTGCGGCCACGGCGTCTGCTCGGTCAGCAGTTCCACCGAGCCCGCCGACCAGTCGACGTGCGAGGACGGCTGGTCGACGTGCAGGGTGCGCGGCACGACTCCGTGGCGCATCGCCTGCACCATCTTGATGATTCCGGCGACGCCGGCGGCGGCCTGGCTGTGGCCGATGTTGGACTTGATCGAGCCCAGCAGCAGGGGGTGCTCGCGGTCCTGGCCGTAGGTGGCCAGCAGGGCCTGGGCCTCGATCGGGTCGCCCAGCGTGGTGCCGGTGCCGTGCGCCTCCACCACGTCCACCTCGGCCGCGGAGAGCCGGGCCGCCCCCAGGGCGCGGCGGATCACCCGCTGCTGGGAGGGGCCGTTGGGCGCGCTGAACCCGTTGGAGGCGCCGTCCTGGTTGACGGCGGAGCCCTGGATGACCGCCAGTACCCGGTGGCCGTTGCGTTCGGCGTCGGAGAGCCGCTCCAGCGCCAGCATGCCCACACCCTCGGACCAGCCGACACCGTCCGCCGCACCGGCGAAGGACTTGCAGCGGCCGTCCACCGAGAGTCCGCGCTGTCGGCTGAACTCGATGAACATGCCCGGCGTCGCCATCACGGTGACCCCGCCGGTCAGTGCGAGCGAGCACTCGCCGGAGCGCAGTGCCTGGGTCGCGAGGTGCAGGGCCACCAGGGAGGAGGAGCAGGCGGTGTCCACGGTCACCGCAGGGCCCTCCAGGCCCAGGGCGTAGGAGACCCGGCCGGAGACCACGCTGCCGCCACTGGTGCCCGAGGGCGCCACGTTCAGTGCGTAGTCGTGGTACATGACGCCGGCGAAGACGCCGGTCTGGCTGCCCTTCAGGGCGGTCGGGTCGATGCCGGCCCGCTCCAGCGCCTCCCAGGAGGTTTCGAGCAGCAGCCGTTGCTGCGGGTCCATGTAGAGCGCCTCGCGGGGCGAGATGCCGAAGAACGCCGGGTCGAACTCCGCGGCGTCGTGCAGGAAGCTGCCGCGCCGGGTGTAGCTCCTGCCCTCCTGCCCGGGCTCGGGGTCGTAGAGGCCCGCGAGGTCCCAGCCCCGGTCGTCCGGCAGGTCCGAGGTGGTGTCGACTCCGTTGAGGACGAGTTGCCAGAGTTCTTCGGGGGTGGTGATGCCGCCGGGGTAGCGGCAGGCCATGCCGATGATGGCGATGGGTTCGCCGTGGGAG
>NZ_JBHVER010000379.1:0-3428 GCF_042802195.1 Kitasatospora sp. NPDC057500
CCCCTGGAGGGGCCGGGCGGCCTCCGCGCGTGCGTTCAGCCGGCCGAGGGGACCGGGAAGGGGCCGAGCAGCAGGCCGGTGAAGCGCCGGGTCCACTCGGAGGTGATCGGCTCGCCGCTGACCAGCACCCGGTGCTCGACCGTCCCGGCGATGGTGTCGAAGATGATGTCGACCTCCTCCCGGGCGGTCGCCTCGTCGGCGTCCGGCGCCAGCTCGCCGCGCGCCTGGGCGGCCGCGCGGCCCTGCCGGACCAGCCGCTTCTGCGGGTCGACGATCGCCTCCCGGATCCGCCGGCGCAGCTGCCGGTCGCGGGTGCCCTCGGCGAACAGGGCGAGCAGCGCCGCCTGGCTCTCCGGGCGGGCCAGCAGCTCGGCGAGCTGGGCCACCACCGCCTCGATGTCGGCCTGCAGACTGCCCAGGTCGGGCATCACCAGCTCGTCGAAGAGGCTGGCGACGGCGTCCACCACCAGCTCGTTCTTGGACGGCCAGCGGCGGTACAGGGTGGTCTTGGCGACGCCGGCGCGGGTCGCGACGTGGCCCATGGTGAGTCCGCCCCAGCCGAGTTCGGCGAGGGCCTCGCGGGTGGCGTCCAGGATGGCGCGGTCGGCGGCGGCGCTGCGCGGGCGGCCCTTGGCCCGGGCGGCGGCGGTCTCCGGGCTCTCCGGGAGGGGTGGCTGGGGGGCCGGCACCGGGCCTCCTTGCGATTTACCGGTAAGTAACTTGGGTGGGGCTGGTAACGGTAGCGACTCTTGCGTGTCCAGGTCAGCCGGGCCGCCGGGGAAAGTGGCCCACCTCACGTCCGGCGGGGGCGGACAGGGGTTGCGGCGGGTGCCGGGGGGCCAGTTACGCTACGACTCGTAGCGAAAGCGACGACCAGGCGCCGTGTCCCCGTGGGACGGGAGCGGCGCGGGCGCGGGTGGGGATCCGCGCCGAACGGTTCAGGCTATCGGGGAGTGGCTCCGCCACCCCGGGAATCGGGACCGCGCAGCCCGCGCGGGGCGTTTTCCGGGAGGTTGGTGTCCACCAGCGGCGCGGGCGGGGGAGGATGGTGCCATGCAGCCACGGAATTCTCGTCTCAACAGTGCCGCCCTGCGTGGTGCGGTCGACCTCGCCGCGGTGAAGGCAGCCGGCGAGGCTGCCCAGAAGGCCGAGCAGGCCAGGGCCGAGCGGGCCCGCCAGGCGGCCGCCGGCGAAGCGGCCGGGGAGGCCCCGGCCGGGACCGGCTACCCGCTCGTCGTCGACGTCACCGAGGACACCTTCGAGGCCGAGGTCGTCCAGCGGTCCACCGAGGTGCCGGTGGTCGTCGACTTCTGGGCCGAGTGGTGCGGGCCCTGCAAGCAGCTCAGCCCCGTCCTGGAGCGCTTGGCCGAGGAGTACGCCGGCCGGATCGTGCTCGCCAAGATCGACGTCGACGCCAACCAGCTGATCGCCCAGCAGTTCGGCATCCAGGGCATCCCGGCCGTGATGGCCGTGGTGGCCGGACAGCTGGTCCCGCTGTTCCAGGGCGCCGAGAACGAGGCCAACGTCCGCAAGGTGCTGGACCAGCTGATCCTGGTCGCCGAGCAGCGCTTCGGCATCGTCGGCACCGGTGGCACCGGCGGCGCGCCCGCCGAGGAGGGCGCACCGGATGCCGCCCCGCGCCGGCCGGAGGACCCGGCGCTGGCCGCCGCCCATGACGCGCTCGACCAGGGGGACCTGGGCGGGGCGATCCAGGCCTACCGGAACGTGCTGGCCGAGCAGCCGGGCAACACCGAGGCCAAGGTCGGCCTCGCCCAGGCGCAGCTGCTCCAGCGGGTCGAGGGGCTGGACCTCCAGACCGTCCGGGCCGCCGCGGCGGCGGACCCGAAGGACATCGAGGCCCAGCTGCGGGCGGCCGACCTGGACCTGGTCGGCGGGCACGTCGAGGACGCCTTCGGGCGGCTGGTGTCGACGGTCGGCAAGACCTTCGGCGAGGACCGGGACGCCGTCCGGCTGCGGCTGCTGGAGCTGTTCGAGGTGATCGGCCCGGACGACCCGCGGGTCACCGCGGCGCGCCAGGCGCTGGCCCGGGTGCTGTTCTGAACTCCGGTCGGCGACAAGGTCGGTGACACGACTGATGACCTGCGGTGCCGCCAGGTGATTTGGCGACAATCCGGTCATCCTCTCTGAGGTTTACCAAATCTTGACAACACCGGTGGACGGTCACGACATGTGACCGTCCACCGGTGTTTCACTGACGTTTCCGAGGGATTTCGCCCTCACCAATCCTTCATTTCGTAACGCTGCGTGTCCATAGCGCCGATTTCATGATCATCTGCGTCCGTGTGGGATTACCCGTCAGTAATGCGACCTCTTGTGCTTCGTCCGGGATTCGAGCAGCATCGGCACGCCCGGTCCCCACACTTCGACCCCCGCCGGCAGCCGGTCGGCGGACCCGGAGGAGGGGATCCCCACCGGGCGGCCGGCGGCCCTGCCGCCGGCGAGAGGGCAGGGGGGTATCCGCACGTCCCACGGCGGTTCCTGTCCTTCGTACGACCGCGCTCCCCGCGCGGTCGCTGGTTGTCGCTCGGGGGGACCGCCGGTGTTGCCACGGCGCTCTCCGCTACCGAGGACGTAGCTCTCTCCCATCCCAGGCCCCCATCGGTGCGGGACTCGCCACCGGGGGAGCCGGAGATGTACGTCCAGAAGGAGGACACGCATGTCCAAGACCTACGGCAAGACCCGCTGGAAGCGCTTCGCCCTGGTGATGGTGCCGAGCCTCGCGGCCACCGCCGCGGTCGGCGTCGGCCTGGCGAACAGCGCGCTCGCCGCCTCGTTCAGCATCTCGGGCCAGCAGTTCAAGGTCTCCGCGAAGGAACTGCACGGTACGAAGTTCGCGCAGTTCGGCTCGATCGACGTCGAGAAGGACAAGACGACCCACCCGGTCGCCGTCTCGGCCTTCGACACCGCCCGGATCAAGGGCCTGTGCCAGTCGCTGGTCACCGACCCGAACGTGATCCCGCTGCCGTTCAAGCTCCCGAAGGTCACCCTCCGCCTGGAGGCCGGTGACAGCGAGCAGCAGGAGCGCCAGGTCGAGGCCGCCAACCTGCTGATCGACCTCGACTCGCTGGAGGCCGACGCCGAGTTCGGCAACATCAACATCGGCCAGGACGCCTCCACCCTCAACGGCACGGCGACCAAGAGCTGGACGTCCGCGCTCGGTTCCGGCCTGCCCAGCGGCAAGACCGGCTTCGCGCAGGCCGCCGACACCGCCGACCTGTACGGCGCGAAGCAGACGGCGTGGGCGACCTCGGCGGGCACCTTCAAGCTCAAGGGCCTGAAGCTCAACCTCTTCACCGACGAGGGCCACGAGTGCTTCTGAGCCGGTTCCCCGGCTGACCGGCTGACCGCCCGACGGCGGGTCGGGGGCCGGGGGGGGGGGGCGCCCCGGGCCCCCCGCCCCGCCCCCC
>NZ_JBHVER010000380.1:0-3403 GCF_042802195.1 Kitasatospora sp. NPDC057500
CCCGGAGCGCGTCCGGGGGGGCCCTCCGGGGGCCGGCACGGGCCCCTCAGACCCCCATCAGGCGGGCGAAGTCCAGGCCGAGGCCGCCGAGCACCGGGAGCGCGCCGAGGTCGGTGATGGCGCCGACCGGGATGCTGTACCCCTGGTTGACCTCCCGGGGCTCCGGACCGGCGGACGCGGCGGCGGCCGGACCGGCCGGGGCGGGTGCCAGCGCGGCGGCGAGGGCGGCGGTGAGCAGGGCGGCGGGCGCGGCGGTGCGGGCGGCGAGCTGGGCGAGGGTGCGCACGGAGGCCTCCGAGGACGTGGGAACGGGTGTCCTGCTGAACGCGCGGGGGAGTCGTGCGGTCACGTATCGTCCCTCCTTCGGCCGGTCGGGTAAAGCTCCCCGGCCTGTGTTCATGACAACATGTCACTTGTCTGTACCATGCGGGTGACACCTCCCTAGGGTCCGTACCAACGACCCAACTGGGAGGGCCCACATGCGAGTTGTCCCGAACCTCCGGATCCTGGCCGGCGTCCCGCCGGCCGCCGCCGCGCTCGTCGCCCTGAGCGCCGGAACCGCGAGCGCCGCGATACCGGTCAACCAGCCCATGACCGGCAAGGCCACCTACTACAACGACGCCGGCTACGGCGCCTGCGGCACCCAGATCAACGCCGCCACCCAACTGCTCGTCGCCGTCTCGCACACCTGGTGGACCACGGCCAACCCCAACAACGACCCGGTCTGCAAGGGCATCTCGGTCAAGGTCAGCTACCAGGGCAAGACCCTCACCGTGCCCGTCAAGGACCAGTGTCCGTCCTGCGACGCCACCCACATCGACCTCAGCCAGCCCGCCTTCGCGAGGTTCGCACCCCTCGGGCAGGGTGTCATCAACGGTCTGACCTGGCAGTTCGTCAAGACCGGCCTGGCCGGGCAGACCATCCCGATCGGCGAGCCCGTCACCGCCGCCACCCTCGGCTGAACCGGCCCGCCCCGCTCCCGCCGAGGCTGTCGGCGGGGGCGGGCAGAATCGGCTCCGCAGCGGCAGGGCGCCGACGGAAGGGCGGGCGGACATGGCGAGGTACGTCACGGTGGCGGCGGCGGTCACGATCGACGCGGCACGGCTGCGGACGTACCTCCGCTCACCCGTCGCCCGGGCCTGCGCCCGGCCCGAATCCGACTGGACCGGCCTCTGCACCCCCTGGCCCGACGCCGCCGTCCGCCGCCGCTACCTGGCCGAACTGCCCGCCGCCCTCGCGGAGTGCGACCGCTGGATCGAAGGCGACCACGCGACCCTGCTGGCCGCGCTCGACGAGGACGACGCCCTCACCCTCCGCCACCACGAGGCCACCGGCTCCCTCACCGTCGACTTCGACACCCGCGTCGACTTCGAACTCCCCGGCATGATCTGGGCCCTCACCGCCCTGCGCGGCCTCGCCGGCACCATGGCGGCGGACGACACCGGCCTCGTCGAACTCACCACCGACTGGACCGCCGGAACCGCCCTGCTCCGCCTCTCCCCCGACCACTCCGCCTTCCTCCACCCCGCACACGACTCCACCACCCTCACCCGCGCCCGCAACGCCGCCTTCGACACCCGCTGCCTGGCCTCCGAAGCCGACGAGGACGAGCCGACCGGCGAAGTCCTGGCCCGCCTCCTCGATCACTGACCCGCCTCGACCCACCGCCCCCGGGCCGGGAGAACCGTGGTCGGTGGCGATCCGGCGCGCGGGAGGCCCACGGGGCCCGGTAGGGGCTCGTGCCGCCGTCGACCGCATCCTCGGGGGCCGACCGTCCCGGCTGACAGGGTGCTCGGGGCGAAGGCCGGAATCTTGCAGGGTGGCGGTGGTTCCCGGGCGGGGGTGGGCGTAGCGTCCGGGGGATGGTCGGTGCGAGCTGGAGGTCGGGTCCGTGGGTGTGAATGGCGCGGTGTCGTTCTGGTGGAACCGGCTCGGGCTGCCCGAGCCGCGTCCCGCTCTGCCCGGGCACCGGGAGGTCGACGTCTGCGTGGTCGGCGGCGGATACACCGGCCTGTGGACGGCGTACTACCTCAAGCAGGCCGAACCCGGGCTGCGGATCGCCGTGCTGGAGCAGCGGTTCTGCGGCTTCGGCGCCTCCGGGCGCAACGGCGGCTGGCTCTACAACGGCTTCGCCGGGCGCGGCGCCTTCGCCCGCCGCCACGGACGGGCGGGGGCGGCCGCGATGCAGCGGGTGATGGACGCGGCGGTCGGCGAGGTGGCCGACACCCTGGACGCCGAGGGCATCGACGCCGACGTGGTGCGCGGCGGCGTGCTGGAGGTCGCCCGCACGCCCGCCCAACTCGCCCGCCTGCGCGAGTTCGCCGAGACCGAACGCGCCTACGGCCCCGACCGGGTCCACGAGATCGGTGCCGCCGAGACCGCCGGGCGGCTGCGCGTGGCCGGCGCCCTCGGCGGTGTCTGGAGCCCGTACGGGGCCCGCATCCAGCCCGCCAAGCTCGCCGCCGGCCTCGCCGACGTCGTCGAGCGGCTGGGCGTCGAGGTGTACGAGAGCACGCCGGTGACCGGGATCCGCGGCGGCCGTACGCCCCGGGCGGTCACCCCGCACGGCACCGTCACCGCCCGCTACGTGCTGCGCGCCACCGAGGGCTTCACCTCCGGCCTCGCGGGCGAGCGGCGCACCTGGCTGCCGATGAACTCGGCGATGATCGCCACCGAGCCGCTCCCGGCGTCCTTCTGGGCCGAGACCGGCTGGGACGGCCGCGAGGTGCTCGGCGACTTCGCCCACGCCTACATGTACGCCCAGCGCACCGCCGACGACCGGATCGCCCTCGGCGGGCGCGGCGTCCCGTACCGCTTCGGCTCCCGGACGGACGTCGACGGGGCCACCCAGCCCGCGACCGTCCGCCAACTCCGCGAGATCCTGCACGAGTTCTTCCCGGCCGCCCGCTCGGCGCGGATCGAGCACGCCTGGGCGGGGGTGCTCGGCGTGCCCCGCGACTGGTGCGCCACCGTCGACCTCGACCGCCGCACCGGCCTCGGCCGGGCGGGCGGCTACGTCGGCAGCGGGGTGACCACCGCCAACCTGGCCGGCCGCACCCTGCGCGACCTCGTGCTCGGGTACGACACCGAACTCACCCGCCTGCCCTGGGTCGGCCGCACCGTCCGCCGCTGGGAGCCCGAACCCCTCCGCTGGCTCGGCGTCCACGCCCTCTACGCGGCCTACCGCGCCGCCGACCGCCACGAGTCCGTCCGCCGCCGCCCCACCACCTCCCCCCTCGCCCGCCTCGCCGACACCGTCGCCGGCCGGTAGGCCGGGCCCGGGGCGCACCGCCCCGGGCCCGGGAGGGGGCTCAGAAAGTGTTGGGTAATCGGGTGATCACTCGTTCTTGAGGTCGTCGGCGAGGCGGCGGGCTGCTTCGGTCTCGATGGGGCCGCGGGGTTC
>NZ_JBHVER010000381.1:0-3361 GCF_042802195.1 Kitasatospora sp. NPDC057500
GCCCCGGCCTCGGCCGGGGCACCACCGGACGTGCTAGTACGGTTGGGATTCACTCGACGAGCAGGAGCACATGACGACCTCCAGGACGTCGTCCAGGTCGCCGACGAACACGACCTCCTCGTCCTCAAGG
This sequence comes from Kitasatospora sp. NPDC057500, assembly GCF_042802195.1. Taxonomy (NCBI): domain Bacteria; kingdom Bacillati; phylum Actinomycetota; class Actinomycetes; order Kitasatosporales; family Streptomycetaceae; genus Kitasatospora; species Kitasatospora sp. NPDC057500. The sequence goes on from NZ_JBHVER010000381.1 coordinate 131, forward strand.
GGCCGCTCGGTGAGCGTAAGCGCTACCGGTACCGGCATGGGTTCACCTCCCTCCGTGCTGGCAGTAGGTGTTGAGCGGGGCCTTCGCCTCCTGGTAGAGCTTGGCCAGCGGCCGGCAGGTGAAGCAGGTGCCGGAGAGCGCGCAGCCGGAGCATCCACCGGTGCGAAGCTGGAGGGAGTCGGCGACGGCGCCCAATCGGCGCAGGCCGTCGACGCCGTCGGTGATCAGGTCGAACTGGGGGTCGCGGCCGACCTTGCAGATCGACGCCTTCCCCCAGGGGTCGGCGTGGAAGAAGGTGTGCCCGGCGTTGCAGCCCTGGAACGGCTTGCGCGGCATGACGTAGTCGGCCGCCTGGGTACCCAATCGCTCGCCGCCGCCCTCGATGGTCGGGCTCATCGTGGTGAACACGTGGTGAGGGAAGCCGTACCGGTCGGCCAGCGCCCGCATCTGGGGGATCTCTCCCGCGTTGCGCTCCGAGACCACGATGTTCAGCTTCAAGGGCAGGCCCGCGTCTCGGGAGGCTTCCAGACCTTTGGTGAACCGGTCGAACGCGCCCCGGTTGCGGGTCATTCCGTCGTAGGAGGCGGCGGTGGCACCGTAGACGCTGACCGCGATCAGGTAGGGGCGATGGCGGGCGAAGACCTCCTGGATGCGTGGCTTCGACAGCTGGCTGCCGTTGCTGGCGATCGAGACCATCAGCCCCAGCTCGTTCGCGTACTGGTAGGCGGCCGGAAAGTCGCGGTCGATCAGCGGCTCGCCGCCGGTGATCTGGAACCACAGGGCGCCGGAGTCCCTGACGACGTTCAGCATCTTGACCTTGTCGTTCCAAGCCAGGCCCTCGAAGTTCTTCAGGCCCAGGTAGCAGTGCTCGCAGTCGTAGTCGCAGCCCTTGTTGATCTCCCATGACGCGCGGCCGTAGCCGAGCGCGGCGGGCTGCCGGACCAGGACCGTCCCGTCGAGCCGCCGTCCGTCCAGGGCCACACCCCAGGCGTTGCGGGCCGCCTTCGCGAGCCATCCGGGCACGATGGCCTGCGGCGGCGCGTCCAGGAGTTCTCGGAACCGGCCGGCGCCGATCCGCAGGCCCTCGCGTCGGCCGGGCTGGACGGCCACGTGGCCGTCCAGGAACGGAGAAGCGATCAAGTCGTGCATGGACACTCCCTTGAACAGCGGGCGAGATGACAGAGCAGGCAGCGGGACGGGTGGGACGGGTGTGCGGAGGCCGGCGGCTCGGATCCCTGCACGGCCGCATCGGCGCAGCCGAACGTCGGACGCTGTCTGGCCCGAGCCGGTACGCGGCCCGAAGGCCGGTCAGGCAGCTGTGGGCTTGGAGCAATGGGCCCAGATGCCTTTCCCTGCGTGGGTGCGAAACCATCCCCATCGCTGCTCGGTGAGCGTGTCGACGAGGTGCAGCCCGAGTCCGGACGGCTTGCCGCCGGGTTCGGCCGTGTCCACAGCAGGCGGACACGGACTGGAGTCGAAGACGAGAACCGCCCAGTGGTCGGTCTCGGGCAGGACGACGACGCTGGCGGGGCCGGGGGCGTGCCGTGCGACGTTGGTGACGAGTTCGTCCAGGACCAAGGCGAGTGCGTCGACCGCCTCCCGTCCCTTCTGGTGGTCGAAGTGGGTGATCTCCGAGAGACACCAGGTGATGACGGACCGGCGGATCGCCCTGACCGTCCTGGTAGTGACGGCCGCAGAGTTGAAGACCCAACCGTCGCGGCCGGTCAGGGAGTCCTCGGGGACGAGGCCATCCATCGGAGTAGTGGGCGATGCCGGTGTTCTGCGGGTGACGGTGCTCTCCACAGCAGACACTCCGTTCGTGCTGGCTGGTCTGCGCCCGGGGTGTGCGTCGACTACCGGAATGCCCTGGTGGCGGGCATGCCGGAGGACTGTCTGCGCGTGGGCACACTGACGTGATGATCTCGGAAGGTGATCGATTGGCCACGCTCCGCGAGCATGGCTTCACTGTCCTCTCAAGTTCGCAGGACGCCAAGGCGACTTTCTGCGAATTCGCAAATCTTCGATTGGCGAATCCCGGTGCAGAGGGCAGACTGTGACCCACCATCACCCCGGGGAGAGCGCAGCGTGGCACCGACCAGTCCGCCGACCTTTCGGCGACGCCGCCTTGGATCGGCCCTTCGTCGCCTGCGCGAGGCCAAGAAGCTGACCCAGCAAGCAGTTGCCGATGCGGTGGGCGTCAACATCGACCGCATCAGCCGCGCCGAGCTTGGCCGAACCAAGATCGACGTCCCGTTGCTGCGTGTTCTCCTCGACGAATACGGCGTCACGGACCAAGGCCTGCGTCAGACCTTGGAGGAGATGAGCCGCAACATCTCCGAGCGTGGGTGGTGGCACAGCTACGCCAGTTTCCTGACTCTCACGTTTCAGGACTTTCTCGGTCTTGAGGGCGACGCGGAGCTGATGCGGTCTTGGGAGACCCTCGTGCCCGGCCGGCTGCAGACCGAGGAGTACACGAGGCTCCTGCTTGCAGCCGGCCAGGGCATCGTGCACTCGACGCGCGAGCACCTGGAGTCCCGAGTCGCTGTCCGGATGGAACGCCAGCGCAAGCTCAACCGCCCACACGAGATCGTCCTCAGTGAGGCTGCGGTACTCGGCCACATCGGCGAGGTTGAGGTGATGAGGCGCCAGATCATCCACCTTCGCGAGCAGAGTGACCGCGACGACATAGACCTCCGCATCCTGCCGCTCAGTTGCGGACCCCACCTCGGACTTGACGGCGCATTCACGATCTTCACGTTCCCGGACGGCGGACAGCTCGTCGGTCTCGAAGCCCTCCTCAACAGCTTCTATCTGGAGGATGAGGACTCGCTGCGGACCTACAACGCGGCCTTCGACCAGATCCGTGATCTTGCGTTGGACGAGAATCAGTCCAAGGCATTCCTCGAACGCGCCGCCCACGCGGCGTAGGTCCCGAACGCACCACCTAGAGAGGTAAGGACAACCGTGCCACGCTCCGCTCCGGTCGACTGGACCAGCAGCTCCTACACCGGCAACAGCGGCCAGTGCGTCCAGTGGCGCACTCCACCGGGCCTGCCTGAAGGCGAGGTGGTGGAGGTCCGTGATTCCAAGGACCCTGGAGGCCCCACGCTCACCGTGCCGACCGCGTCATGGGCCGCCTTCGCCGAGTTCGCCAAGACCTTCGAGGCCTGAAGTTAGCGTGGGCCTTGCCGTCTCGGTTTCCTGGCCGGCCTGATCGACTGCTTGTCGATC
>NZ_JBHVER010000382.1:0-3321 GCF_042802195.1 Kitasatospora sp. NPDC057500
GGTGGACACCGTGCTGGGCCCGGAGATGCGCTCCACCGGCGAGGTCATGGGCCTGGACCGGGTCTTCGGCACCGCCTACGCCAAGTCCCAGACCGCGGCCCAGGAGCCACTGCCCGCCAAGGGGCGCGCACTGCTGTCCGTGGCGGACCGCGACAAACGGGACGTCGTACTGCCCGCCCTGGCCCTCATCGGCCTCGGCTTCGAGCTACTGGCCACCGCCGGCACCGCCGAGGTCCTGCACCGGGCCGGCGCCCCCGCCACCGTGGTGCGCAAGCACAGCGAGGGCGAGGGCCCGAACGGCGAGCGGACCATCGTCCAGCTGATCCACGACGGCGAGGTCGACCTCATCATCAATACGACGTGCGGCACAGGCGGCCGTCTCGACGGCTACGAGATCCGCACCGCCGCCGTCGCCCGCGCGGTGCCCTGCCTGACCACGGTGCAGGCTCTGGGCGCCGCCGTCCAGGGCATAGACGCGCTGCGCACCCACGGCACCGCGCTGATTCCGCTCCAAGAACAGACCGGAGCACATGCCCGTGGTGTGTCGGCGGAGTCCGCTCCCGTGTCATGGACGCCGTGGTGAGCCCGAGGGAGGTTCCCTCCGCGGCCGGACGCCGCTCAGGCGAGCAGGGCGGCGATCTCCTGGGTGGCGAACCAGAGCAGGTCGTGGTCCTCGGCGCCGTCCACGGTGAACTGGGCGTCCTGGTCGCCCGCGTCCGCCGCCGCGACCGCCTCGACGGCCGCCGTCACATCGGCCACCACGTCCGCGTCGGCGACGTCCGCGTGCACCGCGGCCGCCTTGGCGAGCTTCACCGGGCCGGCCAGGACGACCCGGCCGAGCGAGGCCTGGTCCTGGTACTCGTCGCCGGGGAACGGCTTCACCGCCGACTCGGCGACGTCGAGCGCGACGACCACGCGGCGGCGCGGGGCGTCGGGTTCGGCGGCCAGCAGGCGCAGCGAGGACTGGGCGGCCCGGTTCAGCGCGGCGTACTCCAGTTCCTCCAGGTCGTCGCTGACGTACCACTCGCGCAGCGCGGGCGTCACGGCGTACGCCGCGGACTGCTCCAGCGCGCCGCCCGAGTGCGCCGCCGCCAGGCCGGTCAGGGTAGTGGGCACGTACACGCGCATCGGTGGCACTCTCCGGTTCGTCCAGCGGCACAGCTTCCAGCGCCCCCAAGAATAAGCGCCGGACGGCGGGCCGTGATCACCCGCGCACCGCCGGGCCGGGCGCACCGCCTTCCCGGGCACCCGGGCGCACCGTCTGCAGGGAGCGTCGACAGGTGTCCAGCGCGCTCTCCAGGACGGGTCCGCGGCGGGCCGGGTCCATCATGTTGGAACCCATCACCGCCAGGTCGGCGGGGGTGGGCGCGAGCAGGTGGACGCGGACGCCGTCGGCCCGCAGCAGCCGCGCCTCGCGCAGCAGCCGACGGGTCACCGTCCGGCGGTAGCGGGCGACCAGCTGGGCGAGCACCCCGCTCGGACGGTCCCGCACGCGCTGGGCGCGCGTGGCGGCGGACGCGCCGCCGTCGGCCTCCGGGCGCCCCGGCGGGTCGGGCCGGACCGCCATCGGGGCGAGCACGTACACCTCGTCCAGGCCCCGGTCCAGCAGCAGGTCGGCGTTGGTGGCCGACCAGCAGCCGCCGTCCACGTACTCGGTGCCGCCGACCGGGACGGGCGCGAACCAGCCGGGGATCGCGCAGGAGGCCATCACCGCCTCGTCGACCCGGGCGGGGGGCGCACCGGGGTCGCCGAATACCACCCGGCGGCCGCTGCGGTAGTCCACCGCGACGACCCGCAGCGCCGTCCCCGCCGGCCAGCCGGCCGCGTCCGGACGGTCGGCGCCGCCCGCGCCGCCCGCGCCGCCCGCGCCGTCCGCGCCGTCCGCGAACAGGCCGCCGACCAGCGCGCCGACCGACGCCAGCGAGCCCCGGCCGTGCGGCGCCATCGCCGAGACCATGGTGAGCCAGGGGTAGGTGCGCGGGTGCCGCACGGCGTCCCGCAGCAGGCCCGGCGAGCCGATGCCCGCCCTGGGCCGCGGCGGCAGTGCACCGCCGACCGCCGTGTCGTAGTCGAAGTCCGTCCCGGACAGCGGCCCCGAGGTCACCGGCAGGCCCCGCTGGTGGTCGCGGAGCTGTCCGGTGTCCGCCCCGCCCGCGAGCAGCGCGCCCAGGATGGCGCCCGCCGAGGTGCCGAGCAGCACCTCCGCCTCGCCCGGCGGCCGACCGGTCGCCTCCTCCACGGCGCACAGCGCGCCGACCGTCCAGGCCGCGCCGAGCATGCCCCCGCCGCCCAGCACCAGGCCCCGCCGGGGAGCGCCCCCGGTCGCCGGCGGCGCCGGACGCGTCCCGGATACCCATGTCGTCATACCGGCCGCCTGTCGTCGTCGGGACGGTGGGTGCGGTGGTGCGGTGATGGTGCGGGTGGTGCGGTGCCGGACGGGCGCCCCGCGCGGTGTACGGCCCGGCCTTCGATCCTGCGCGCGGAGCGGCCCGGGGCGCAACGTCCGTCCTGGCGAACGGACCGTCCCCTTTCGGGCCCTCCCGCCCCTCCCGGCGCGTCAACCCGGCGCCCACGGGGGTGCCCGGAGGCCTGCCGCCGCATGGGTCGGCTCACCCGGATAGGTGAACTTCAGGGAGTTCCGGGAGGCCGCCGGAAACCCGTTGCCGTCCCGCGCGGGCGGCCACTAGCAAGGACCCGTCCGTACCCGCACCGCCGTCGCCCGCCAGCCGGGCCCGCGCCGGCCGCCCCCGAGGAAGGCCCATGACCACGTGCCCGAACCGCGCCGCACCGCCCCTCGACCCGCCCGCCGTGCTCTCCGCACGCCCCTACCGCTCGCACGGCACCGCACGGGACCACCACCCGGCGCCCCCGCGCCGGCCCCGCCACCCCCGCACCGCGTGCACCGGCGGCCCGCGCCGCGAGCCGGTCGAGGGCCTGAGCACCCGGTTCGCCCACCGGCTGGTCGAGGTGCTCACCGGCGCCAGGCCGTCCGGCCAGCTGCTGCGCCACACCACGATGGACGGCTACGGCCAGCTCTCCGCCCTGGTCCGGGCCGGCACCCTGCGCCGGGGCCACGGCTCGGACGAGCGGCCGCGGCTGGGCCCGGTGCACGACCGCTCGCCCTCGCCGGGCGCCGTCGAGGCCTGTGTACGGGTCGACCTCGGCACCCGGCACCACGTGGTGGCGTTCCGACTGGAGCCGCGCGGCCCCTCCGGCCAGTGGCAGTGCACCGCCGTGGAGGCCGGATGACCGCCCCGGGAACGACGCGGGGCGCCGCCCCCGTACGGGAGCGGCGCCCTCTGCGGCGGTCGGCCGGTCCGG
>NZ_JBHVER010000383.1:0-3275 GCF_042802195.1 Kitasatospora sp. NPDC057500
GGGTTCGCGGAGCCGCCCGCCGTCCGGGCCGAGAGCCGGGCACCGGGGCACCGGGTGCCCGGCGCCGGCGTCAGCGGCGGGCGGCGCGGGTCCGCCAGGGCAGCTCGACGGTCACCGTCGTCGGCCCGCCCTCCGGGCTCTCCACCAGGAACACCCCGTCCACCGCGCGGATCCGCTCGGCCAGTCCGCCCAGGCCGCTGCCCGGGTAGGGGGCCGCGCCGCCCTTGCCGTTGTCCTGGACCAGCAGCATCAGCTGGTCGTCGGCCCGCCAGACGTCCACCGTGGCGGAGCGGGCACCCGAGTGCTTGGAGATGTTGGTCAGCAACTCGCTGACCGTGAAGTAGGCGATGCCCTCCACCGCGGAGTCCGGCCGGTCGGTGCTGCCGTCCCCGGCCTTCAGGTCGACGTGCACCTTGACCCCCTCCGGCACCGTGCAGCGCGCCGCCACCGAGGAGAGCGCCGCGTCCAGGCCGCGGTCGGTGAGCACCGCCGGGTGGATGCCCCGGGCCAGGTCGCGCAGTTCCTGGAGGGCCAGCTTCACCTCGCCGTGGGCGTTGTCGACCATCTTCGCGGCGGCCGCCACGTCCTGCGGCGTCTCGGTCTCGCGCAGCCGCTCCTTGGCCATGCCGAGGTCCATCGCCAGCGCCACCAGCCGGGCCTGGGCGCCGTCGTGCAGGTCGCGCTCGATCCGGCGCAGGTCGGCGGCGGCGGTGTCGACCACGGTGCCGCGGTCGTCCTCCAGTTCGCGCACTCGCTCGGACAGCGCGCCCGGGTGGAGCAGGGTCTCCACCAGCATCCGGTCCACCGCCGACTGGGCGCGCACCGCCCACGGCAGGACCGGCCAGCCGACCAGCACGAAGACCAGGGTCAGCGCGAAGCAGAGCAGGCCCCAGGGCAGCATCAGCACGTTGTAGAGGGCCGCGCGCCAGGACAGCGCGTCGGTCAGGTGGGCGATCGCGAAGCCGGTGACCCCGGGGCGGCGGCGGTGCACCGGCTCCGGCTCGTGCACCTCGGAGTCGTACAGCGCCCGGGCCCGGCGGCGGGCGAAGCCGCTCATCGCACGGCAGCCGGCCAGCCCGGCGGCGAGCAGCGGCAGGCCGACCACGGTGACCGACAGGGCGAGGCCGACCGAGAGCGTCACGATCGTGAAGACGAAGCCGGCGATCCCGAGCGGCAGGTTCAGCAGCAGCCGCCCGACCTGCCGCCACATCCGCGCGCCGTACAGCGGGGTGCGCCCGGCGTCCTCGGCCGTGCCGTCCATTGGCTTCATCTCGGTCTACCGTCCTTTTCCGGTCGAGCTGTGGGTCTAGCTTGGCCGGTCCGGGGCAGGTGGGGCCATGGGGGTGATACGTCTCCCCGGGCGGGGGTTATCCCCACCCCTCGCAGGGCACCGGGTGTCCACCGGCCGTCCACCGGGTGTCTTGCGGATCGGGCAGGATGCGGGGCACCGGTGCGGTGCACTTAGACTCACGCACTGGCGATGGTTATGAGCGCGTAAAGGAACATCGTGGAACCGCCCCGAGGGCGGGTTCCGCGGCCGATGTGGAGGCGAGGGCATGGTGGGGCAGCGGGCGGCTTCGGTCGCGGCCGACCCGGCGGCCGGCAGCGGCTACTTCGACGCGTACGCCGCGATCGGCCTGCTCGCCGTCGTCGGCGTGCTCTTCGTGGCGGTGGCGTTCACCGCGAACCGCCTGCTGCGGCCGGTGGTGTACTCGCCGGAGAAGCTCCTCGCCTACGAGTGCGGCGTGGACCCGGTGGGGGAGGACTGGGCGCACACCCAGGTCCGCTACTACGTCTACGCCTTCCTGTACGTGATCTTCGCGGTCGACGCGATCTACCTGTTCCCGTGGGCGACCGTGTTCGCCTCCGCCGGATACGGCGCCGGGACGCTGATCGAGATGTTCGTCTTCATCGGCTTCCTCGCGGTCGGACTGCTCTACGCCTGGAAGAAGGGCGTTCTGGAATGGACGTGACGCACACCCACTCGCACGGGCACGGTGCCTCCGGCGGCCCGGTTCCGCTGGGCGTGCCGGACCCGTCGCGCCCCGGTGCCGCCGTCGAGCGGCGCGGCATCGGCCCGCTGGCCCGGCTCGCGCCGGACCCGGTGAAGGTCGTCCTCAACTGGGGACGGCGCTACAGCCTCTGGTGCTTCAACTTCGGCCTGGCCTGCTGCGCGATCGAGTTCATCGCCGCCTCGATGGCCAAGCACGACTTCATCAGGATGGGCGTCATCCCGTTCGCGCCGGGCCCCCGGCAGGCCGATCTGATGATCGTCTCGGGGACGGTGACCGACAAGATGGCTCCCGCCGTCAAGCGCCTCTACGAGCAGATGCCCGAGCCGAAGTACGTCATCTCCTTCGGCGCCTGCTCCAACTCCGGCGGTCCCTACTGGGACTCCTACTCGGTGACCAAGGGCGTCGACCAGATCATCCCGGTCGACGTCTACGTGCCCGGGTGCCCGCCCCGTCCGGAGGCGCTGCTCCAGGGCATCCTCAAGCTCCAGGAGAAGATCGCCGCCGAGTCGCTGCCCGGCCGCTACACCGCGCCCGCGGCCGCGCTGCGGCGTCCGCCGGTGGCCGGGCCGGACGCCGGCGCCGGTTCTGCCGAGGGAGGGGTCTCGTGACCACGGCCGAGCAGTACGCGGCGTCGGTCGGGGAGTGGGCGACCGGCGCCGAGGCGTACGGGCTGATCACCGTCGACGTGCCGGCGGAGCACTGGATCGAGGCGCTCACCGCCGCCCGGGACACCCTGGGCCTCACCTTCTTCGACTGGCTCAGCGCCGTCGACGAGCTCGCCGACGGCTTCTCGGTGGTCGCCCACCTCGCCGCCGTCGACGCCCCGGGCGTGCGCCACCTGGCGCTGCGCACCCGGGTGCCGCGCGACGCTGCCGCGCTGCCGACCGCCGTCCCGGTGTACGCCGGGGCCGCCTGGCACGAGCGCGAGACGCACGAGATGTTCGGCATCGACTTCCCCGGGCACCCCCACCTGATCACGCTGCTGCTGCCGGACGGCTTCGAGGGGCATCCGCTGCGCAAGGAGTTCGTGCTCGCGGCCCGGGTCGCCAAGGCCTGGCCGGGCGCCAAGGAGCCGGGCGAGTCCGACCACGGCGACGGGCCGGCGCGGCGCAAGATGCAGCCGGCCGGTGTGCCGGACCCGAACGAGTGGGGGCCGCTCAAGGGAACCCTGCCGCCGGTCGCCGAGCGGCCGGCGCGCGGTGCCCGGGCGGCCGGTGCGGCGCGCACGCCGCGTGCGGCGGGCGCGGGCGCGGCGGCGGC